>CAZWAN010000037.1:0-25411 GCA_964631875.1 uncultured Flavobacteriaceae bacterium | reverse complement strand
ATTATGAATTATTTTATGAAAAACAATTATCTAATTAAGAAATTAATTTTTCTTGGGGCTTTTATGCTTTGCGGCTACATACAGGCGCAGAGTGTAACAGGAACAGTATCAGATGCGAATGGTCCCTTACCTGGAGCGAATGTAGTCGTGAAGGGAACGGCCAATGGAGTAGTAACTGATTTTGATGGAAAATACGCCTTAGACGGGGTAGATTCAAATGCAGTGCTAGAATTCAGTTTTGTTGGATATCAGACTTTAGATATCAATGTCAACGGTCAGTCTGTTGTCAATGCGTTGATGTCTGAGGATTCCAATCAATTAGAAGAAGTAGTAGTGGTGGGATATACCCAACAGACAAGGGGAGATATTACGGGTTCCGTTGCTTCCGTTGATCTTGACGAAGCTTTGAAAGTACCGGTTGCGAACGCGTCGGAGGCACTTCAAGGTAGGGTAACCGGGGTGAATGTAGTGACTAGTGGTGCTCCTGGTGCTGCGCCTAAGATCACTATTCGTGGTTTCGGTACCTATAACAGTACAGACCCACTTTATATTATTGACGGGGTTCAAACAACTGACCCGAATATATTAAACAGCATTGATCCTGGAGATATTGCTCAAATGAACGTTTTAAAAGACGGTGCAGCTTCTATTTATGGTGCGAGAGCTGCAAACGGTGTTATCATCGTAACAACAAAAAGTGGAAGTTATGCTCAGCAAAAGGCTTCTATTTCATTAGATGTGTATTCTGGGTTTTCAACACCTACAAACTTACCTGATCTAATGAATCATGAGCAGCACAAAGACATGCTTTTGCAAACGTTGATCAATGATGGTACAAGATTATATCACCCTCAGTATGTTGATCAAAGACCTAATGATTACGTGTATACTCCTGCTGATTGGAGATTGTCAAATACGGTTTATAATACAAGAGGTGTAGATGCATCCGTTATACCGGGAGGTACAAACTGGCCAAAAGAGCTCACAAGGAACGCGCCTACCACAAGTGCAAATATTTCTATGCAGGGTGGGAACGATTCAGGAAAGTATTTTATGTCTGTGGGTTATTTGAACAGAGATGGTATTTTAAAGTACACAGGATTTGAAAGATATACCACACGTTTGAATTCTGAATTCAAGATCAAAAATCGTTTGACCGTTGGAGAACACTTGAACGTAGCTTGGTCTGATGGGAATTCAGGCAATGCAGAAGCTTTTGAAAACGCATTGAGAATGTCACCGGTAGTTCCCGTTTATGACAATGACGGAAATTTAGCAGGTACTTATGGAGGTGATGCCGATGGTTTAGGTAATACCAGAAGTGGTATGGCTCAATTATACAGAGGTAGACATGATTTCAACAAATCATTGCGCATTTTTGGAGATGTTTATGCTGCTTACGAAATTTTTGATGGTTTAACAGCCAAAACTAGCTTTGGTGTATCAATGAACAATTTCGATGCTAGATTCTTTCAGGCATTAGATCCTGAACATTCTGAGCCACTTGCAACAAATACTTTAGGAGTAACAGATCAGTATAGTTTTGACTGGACTTGGTCTAACACGTTGAATTATGCAAAAACATTTGGTAATCATAACGTAAATGCCTTATTAGGGGTAGAAGCAGTTAAGAATACTGGTTCTGGAAAACAAGTTACCAGAACAGGTTATTTATTTGAAACACCTGATTTTTACAACCTTTCAAACGGTTCAGGTGCTCCTAACGTAGCTTATGCGTATGAATATGAAAGTTCATTATTCTCTGTTTTTGGTTCTGTTAATTACAGTTATGCCAATAAGTATTTCTTAACAGCTACGTTAAGACAAGATACCTCCTCAAAATTTAAAGGAGACAATAAAACAGATTGGTTCCCAAGTTTTAGTGCTGGATGGTTAGTAAGTGGAGAAAATTTTTGGCCTACTGACTTTTTTATGAGCAGATTAAAATTAAAAGCTTCTTATGGTGAATTAGGTAACCAGGAAGTTGGTGGAAATCCTACAATCAACGAGTCTGTATTGTCTGAGCAGTTTGCGAACTATGCATTAAATGGATCTGCTATTTCAACGGGAGCGAAGATCAATTCGATTGGTAACCCAGATCTGAAGTGGGAAACTTCTAAAACGACTAACATTGGTGCCGAATTGGGCTTTTTCCAAGATAAATTATATGCGTCTATAGAATGGTATACCATTGTTACTTCTGATCTGATTGCTCAAGATTTTACCATCATTCCTTCAACCGGACCGGATGCAGGTGCACCTTTTGTGAATATTGGTGAATTCAAAAATACGGGTATAGATTTTGCACTAGGTTTTTCTGATGTAACTAATTCAGGTTTTTCTTATGGCATAGATTTTAATTTATCTAAATATAAAAATGAAGTAGTTGATCTTGCCTCACCATTCTATACCGGTGACGATGGATTTAGAGGTGGTGCAATCACTAGAACTGAAGAAGGAAGATCTTTATCAGAGTTTTACGGTAGAGTTGTTGAAGGTCTAGATGACAATGGTAGATTCGTTTACAAAGATGTTGATGGAAATGGAACCATTGATGATAATGACCGTACCTATATCGGAAGCCCTCTTCCTGATTTTACCTATGGTATCAATGCAAGATTAGGATTTGCCGGATTTGATGTGTCAGCATTCTTTACTGGGTCGGAAGGAAATGAGATCTATAATTACAATAAGATCTATACAGATTTCCCAACATTTGTGAACGGTAACAGATCTACCAGATTGGTAAATTCTTGGACACCAACCAATACCAATACAAAGATTCCGGCACTTAGTGCTACGATTCAGAATTCTGAAACTAACCCTAACTCTTTCTTCGTGGAAGACGGTTCTTATTTCCGTTTGAAGAATTTACAAGTGGGTTATACTATTCCTGATACAGCAGTGAAGAAAATGGGAATGGATTCATTTAGAGTGTATTTACAGGGTACCAACATTTTCACGATTACTGATTATGACGGTATTGACCCTGAAGTTGTGCGTGGTGGGAATTTGACATTAGGAGTGGATTGGCAAAATTATCCATTCTCACAAATTTATACGATAGGATTTAATATTAAATTTTAATTAGAAATGAAAAGTAAGATAGTATATTTAATGGCGTTGCTCGCTACCATATGGTCTTGCAGCGACGAATTTACGGAGCAAACAGCGTTTGGTTCGTTAAGTGATGAATCCTTAAAGAACGCCCAGGGTATAGAATTGTTGCTAGTTGGAGCGTATTCAGGATTAGACGGTATGACCGATACAGGTGGTGCAGACTGGGAAAAAACAGGAGACAACTGGTGGTTCGATGTAATGGCAGATGACTTACATAAAGGATCGACCAATAGTGACCAGGCGGATTTATTTCTATTAGAAACTTACGACTGGCAAACTGCAAATCCTTACATCGGTAATAAATGGAGATCATTATATGCAGCTACAAACAGAGCAAATGCCGTAATCAACCAAATTTCTTTGGTAACTGAAGGAGATTTTTCTGCTCAACTTGCAGAAGCCAGATTTTTGAGAGGTTTGTTCAATTTTGAAATTCAAAAGATTTGGGGTAATGTACCTTATATTTCAGAAGAGAATTTTGCCGCTTTTGAATTTAATCAACCTAATTCAGGCCCAATTTGGGATCAGATAGAGGCTGATTTATCTTATGCAGCATCTAACTTACCAACTAGTCAAAGTTTGGTAGGTAAGCCAAGTCAAAAAACGGCTAAAGCTTTTTTAGCCAAAGCGCATTTATATCAAAAAGAATACCAAGCAGCTTATGATCTGTTGGTTTCTGTGGTTGGGCAATGGAGTTTGAATCCTGAATTTTCTAATTTGTTTAGAGCACAAGGTGAGAATAGTTCGGAATCTGTATTTGCAATCCAATTTACTGCTGACGCCGGTTTGTCTTTCAACGGTAACAGAGGTTCTACTTTAAATTTCCCTTCAGGAGGTCCTATCGGTTCTTGTTGTGGATTTGGTCAGCCAACTCAGGATTTGGCCAATGCTTTTAAAGTAGATGCAAATGGCTTACCCTTATTAGATGATTATAATAAGAGTGATATCAAAAATGACTATGGTATTACTTCTGCACAAGCATTTACACCTGAAACCGGTCTATTAGACCCTAGAATTGATTATACCATCGGAAGGAGAGGTATTGATTTTAACGGCTGGGGAGTAATGCCCGGTAAAGATTGGATCCGTGCCGAATTTGGTGATATTTCAGGACCATACCTCACTAAAAAGAATTTTTATTGGGTAGGAGATGATGCTAACCGCGGAACAGGTGGTTGGGGTGAACAACGTTCAGGGATCAATTACCATTTTATGAGATATTCTGATGTTTTGTTAATGGCGGCAGAAGCTGCAGCTGAAACCGGTAGATTAGACGAAGCATTAGGTTGGGTGAATGAAGTAAGAAACAGAGCTAAGAACATGACTCCGGTTGGAGGTAAAGGTAGCCCTGCTGCAAACTATAAGGTTGAGCCTTATCCATCATTCCCAAGTCAAGACTACGCGATTAAAGCGGTTAGATTTGAGCGTCGTTTGGAATTAGCCACAGAAGGTCACAGATTATTCGATTTGAGAAGATGGGGTAATGCGGCTCAAGTTATGAATGCTTATAAGGTAAACGAAAAAAGAGCAATCACTTCATTTATAATGGCAGATTACCAGTCTAAACATGACTTATGTCCAATTCCATTAAATGCAATTGATGGAAGTGTTGGTGCATTGCAACAAAACCCAGGTTACTAGTCATAAATAATTTATATTAATCTTAAAAACAGAGCAATTTTATTGCTCTGTTTTTTGTATGTTAGCCCCTCATTCAAATATATCTATGCATGAAAAAGTTAATCTTTTTTCTGGCAGCTTTTCCTTTCCTTTTTTCTTGTAGTAAATCAGATAAAATTCAAAAAAAGCAATTTCAACGATTGAATCCTGAGATCTCAAAAATTCATTTTACCAACACCCTGACCGAGAATGATTCCCTTAACTATTTTACCTATGGTTATATGTATATGGGAGGGGGACTTTCGGCCGGCGATATCAACAACGACGGGCTCATAGACCTTTATTTCACAGGGAATATGGTACCGAACAAATTATACCTGAATAAGGGGAATCTGCAGTTTGAGGATATCTCTGAAAGCGCAGGTGTTGAGGGAGATGGAAGATGGTTTACCGGAGTGACCATGGCCGATGTAAATGCTGATGGGTTATTAGATATTTACTGCTCTGTCTCCGGTAAATTTGGAGACAAAAGAAACCTTTTGTATATCAATAACGGCGATCAAACTTTTAAAGAGAGTGCCGTGGAATACGGAATTGCTGATTCGGGAAACAGCATACAGTCTACTTTTTTTGATTATGACCGGGATGGAGATCTGGATTTATACGTGGCAAATTATCCGCCAACCAATTTCGATTCACCCAATGGTTATTATGCCTTTAAAATGCACAATGCAAAGGATGAAGAAACAGATCATCTGTATAGAAATGATGGAAATAAATTTACAGATGTAACGGATGAAGCGAAAATCAGATCTTTCGGGTTAACCAATAGTGTTACCATAGGAGATCTGAATTCAGATGGATATCCGGATATCTATGTGTCGAATGATTTTAGTGTTCCTGATTTTCTTTTTTTGAATAATAAGAACGGAACTTTTTCTGAAGTCGTGCAAAAAGCAACTCAACAGACTGCCTTATATGGTATGGGAGTTGATATTGCTGATTTTAATAACGATGCCTTATTGGATATTTTTCAAATGGACATGACCCCTGAAGATAATCGCAGGTCAAAAGCGAATATGGCAGGAATGAACCCTGATCTATTTTGGGGTACTGTAAATGCGGGTTTCGGTTATCAATATATGATCAATATGCTTCAGTTAAATAATGGCAATGTAAATAATTCATTACCAAGTTTTAGCAATGTTTCAAGAATAGCGGGTGTGTCTACAACCGATTGGAGTTGGGGTCCTTTGATCATGGATCTGGACAATGATGGATGGAAGGATATTTTTGTTTCGAATGGAACCCGAAGAGAAATTAATAATAAGGATTATTTTCATGATCTTAAAAATGAGAGGTTTACCAAAGAGGATTTCCTTGAGAAAAGTTTGGCCATTCCCTCTGAAAAAATAGATAATTTCGTTTATCGCAATAACGGAGATCTTACGTTCAAAAAAATGAATGAAGATTGGGGTATGGTCTATGAAGGCTGGTCAAATGGTTGTGCCTATGCCGATTTAGATAATGATGGTGATTTGGAGATCATAATCAATAATGTGGATGACGAGGCAGTAATCTTTGAAAATTTTAATAGTAACGAGAATAACTATCTGGCTCTAAACTTTGATGGACCGGATAAGAATAAATTTGGCATTGGCGTAAAAGTATATGTGAAATCTGATGGACTTGATCAGTTTCAAGAATTAACATTGACCCGAGGCTTTCAATCCTCTGTAGCACCAAGATTGCATTTTGGAGTGGGTACTGAAAATGTTATTTCAGAAATTAAAGTTATTTGGCCAGATCAAAAAGAAGAAATTTTACGTGATGTAGCTTCAAATCAGTTAATGACAATCGATTACAAAAATTCAGTTCCCCAAGCGAATAAGCAAATCTTACCCGAAAACAGTAAATTATTTTCAGCAGTAACAGATACATCATTAATCGGAGTACAGTTGCACAGAGAAAATTTGTATGACGATTTTAAAGATCAGGTACTGCTCCCACATAGAACTTCTTCATTTGGTCCGGGTATTTCCGTGGCCGATCTGAATGGCGACGGACTCGAAGATTTTGTGTTAGCTGGTGCTTCAAATTATGAAACTGAAGTGTATTTTAACACTGACAAGGGTTTTGTCAAGCAAAATATTCCGGATATGACGAAAGACCTGTTGTTTGAGGATTTGAGTAGCGTTATTTTTGATGTAGACTCAGATGGGGATAATGATATTTATATGGTTAGCGGTGGAAATGAATTTGAACAAGGATCTGACTATTACCAGGATAGGCTTTATATCAATAATGGAAAGGGAGGTTTTAAAAGATCTGATTCGGCACTTCCGGTTATGTTGACCAGTGGTGGAAGGGCGGCGAGCTTTGATTACGATAAGGATGGTGATTTAGATCTTTTTGTAGGAGGCAGATTATTGCCAAAAAATTATCCATTACCTCCTGATAGTTATTTGTTAGAAAATGTAAGTACAAAAGATAATCCAAAATTTAAGGATGTTACGCAGCAGAATGCACCTATGCTTAAGGAATTGGGGATGGTCACAGGGATTTCTTGGGCAGATATAGATAAGGATGGGTGGACAGATCTTGTTTTGACCGGTGAATGGATGCCTATTACTGTTTTAAAGAACGATCAGGGAAGTTTTAGAAATGTTACAAAAGAAATGGGCCTTCTCGATTCTACCGGTTGGTGGTTTAGCGTCAGAGCCGAAGATTTTGATAAGGATGGTGATCTCGACTTTATTGCGGGTAATCTGGGGCTTAACTATAAGTACCAGGCTAAGGGTGACGAAACTTTTGATATATATGTTAATGATTTCGATGAAAACAATTCCAATGATATTGTACTAAGTTATTACAATAAAGGAGAGAAATTTCCGGTGAGAGGAAGACAGTGCTCTTCTCAGCAAATACCTGCCATTCAGCAAAAATTCAAAAACTATGAGGAGTTCTCTAATGCCACTTTGGTCGATGTTTATACGGAAAAGAGCTTAAATGAATCATTACATTACCAGGCAAAAACTTTTGCATCAGCCTATATTGAGAACAGGAATGGAGAATTTATTATTCACAAACTACCAAATGAGGCACAGCTCTCCAGTGTAAATCAAATTTTGATCAAAGATTTTGACGGAGATTCAAATTTTGATGTGGTGATTGCCGGTAACTTGTTTGGATCTGAGGTTGAAACACCTAGAAATGATGCAAGTATCGGTTTGTTTTTAAAAGGTAATGGAGATGGAACCTTTGAGGCGGTACCCGGTTATTCAAGTGGTTTATATTTGCCAGGAGATATTAAAGACATGTCTTTGATAACAGTGAATGACCGATTATATATTGTCGCTGCCAAAAACGACGACTATGTACAGTGGGTAAGGGTAAATTAATTTTCGGAAAACAGAGTAGTGTAAAAAAGGGATATGATTATATATCCCTTTTTTTGATTCTTTTGCTGTGAAATGAACGTTCTTTTGTAAATTGAACTCCCTTAGTAATTTCATTTAGTGTATCATGAAATATATTTTCACCTTCCTTGTTTTATTTCTATTTGCCATTCATATGAACGCGCAAATACATGAGGATTTTCGATTTTTAAATACAGATTTACCCATTGGTGAAAGAGTCGATGATTTGATTGATCGTATGACCATAGAAGAAAAAATTGGCCAACTTTCATATAATGCTCCTGCAATCGAACGCTTGGGTGTTGCCGAGTATAACTGGTGGAACGAGAGTTTACATGGTGTTGCCAGAGCAGGAAGAGCCACAGTTTTTCCACAAGCCATTGGTTTGGCGGCGACTTTTGACACGAAATTAATAGAACAAATAGGTGGTGTTATTGCTACAGAGGCTCGAGCCAAATATAATGAGTTTTCAAAAAAGGGAATGAGAGGTCAATACCAAGGTCTTACATTTTGGAGTCCGAATGTAAATATTTTTAGAGATCCCAGATGGGGAAGAGGTCAAGAGACTTATGGAGAGGATCCATTTTTAACTTCGAGAATAGGTGTTGCTTATGTCAAAGGATTACAAGGAAATCATCCGAAATATCTCAAAGCGGCCGGTATGGCAAAACACTACGCGGTTCATAATGGTCCCGAAGGTTTGAGACATGAGTTTGACGCCAAGGTCAGTCAAAAGGATCTTTGGGAAACTTATTTACCTGCCTTTGAAGCCATGGTCAAAGAAGGCAAGGTAGAAGGAATCATGGGAGCTTATAACAGAGTGAATGGATATCCTTGTAGTGCACATCCTTATTTAATCGGTGAAATACTCAGAAAACAATGGGGTTTTAAGGGGTATTTTGTTTCAGATTGTTGGGCGATTGTAGATTTTTATGAAGGTCATAAAGTGGTGGAAACTCCTGCTGAAGCAGCTGCAATGGCACTTAATGCGGGCTGTAATTTGAATTGCGGATCAACCTATCCTGAACTTATCAAATCGCTCGAACAAGGTTTGACAACAGAAATGGAGATCGATAGAAATTTAAAAGAATTATTACCCACCCGCTTTAAACTGGGTTTGTTTGATCCTGTTGGGTCTAATCCTTTTGATACAATTTCTGGTATGGCAATCCGTCACCCCGATCATGTCGCCTTAGCGAGAGAGGCGGCGGCTAAAAGTATTGTGCTGTTAAAAAATCAAATGAACACATTGCCTATTTCAAAGGAGGTGAATGCTTTGTATGTGGTGGGACCAACTGCTGCACATGCCCAAGCTTTATTGGCCAATTACTATGGGGTAAGCGAAGATTTAAAAACCATTTTGGAAGGTGTTGTTGGTAAAGTGAGTGCAGGAACTTCCGTAACTTACAGTCAGGGCACTTTGTTGGATGAGCAAAATAGAAATCCGATGGATTGGTTTTCGGGTGAGGCCAATGGTACAGATGTAACGATTGCATGTGTGGGTATTTCTCAACTTATAGAAGGAGAGGAAGGAGAGTCTATTGCCTCGAAACACAAAGGAGATAGAGAGGAAATTGGCTTGCCGGAGAATCAAATAGAGTTTCTGAGAAAAATGCGCAAAACTTCTAAGAAATTGGTCGTAGTTGTTACAGGAGGTAGTGCCATTGCGATGCCTGAGGTATATGAATTGGCCGATGCTTTGGTCTATGTTTGGTATCCGGGAGAACAAGGAGGAAATGCTGTGGCAGATGTGCTTTTTGGTGATGTGATTCCTTCGGGAAGATTACCGGTAACTATTCCTTATAAAACAGAAGACCTTCCTCCTTATGAAGATTATCGTTTAACAAATAGAACTTATCGTTATTTGACGAAAGAACCGTTGTTCCCATTTGGTTTTGGTCTTAGTTATGTGCCCTTTTTGTATGAAAATTTACATTTAGATAGAAAAGTGATTGGGAAAAATGATAAGATTAAAGCTACTTTTACTGTCGAAAATAAAGGTGATCAGGACGCAGACGAGGTGGTGCAGCTGTATATAAAAGATGTAGAGGCTTCTGTGGTTGTCCCTAAGCACAGTTTAAAAGATTTTCAAAGAGTTCATTTGAAAGCAGGTGAGAAGAAAGAGATATCTTTTATGATAACTCCCGAAATGTTGAAATTGGTGAATGAGAAAGGTGAAAAAGTTTTGGAAAAAGGTGTCTTTAAATTTTTTGTAGGAGGTAATCAACCAGATGATAGAAGTGCAATATTAGGAGCTGCAAAAGTTTTAGAAGCAGAAATAAGAGTTAAATAGGGTTTAAAATGAAAAAACTATTCAATTATTTTTTACAAGGTTTGTTGTATCTGGCACCTTTGGGTGGAACAGTATATATCATTTATCTGGTTTTTTCTTTTGCAGACGGCTTGCTCAAAGATTGGCTCAAAGAACTTTGGGGCATCGATATTCCCGGACTGGGTATCCTGATTATTTTTATTACGCTGATCGTAGTAGGGATTATCGGACAAACAATTATTGCCAGGCCTTTTCAGAAATTTTTCAATAAAATTATTGATAGAGCACCCTTATTAAAATTAATTTATACCTCATTAAATGACCTTTTTTCTGCCTTTGTTGGAAAGGAAAAGAAATTTAATAAACCTGTTCTGGTTTTGGTAAATCCTATTTCTAATCTTGAAAAATTGGGATTTTTAACAACAAAAGACCTTTCTAGATTGGGTGAACTGGATAAAGTAGCCGTTTATTTTCCGCACTCTTATAATTTTTCCGGGGAATTATTTATTGTACCCACAAATCAAGTGAAAAAATTAGATGTAAATCCTGCAGAGGTGATGAAATTTATTGTTTCGGGAGGAGTGACGGGTTGGGATGATATGAATAAATTGAAAAAAGAAGATACTAATAAGTTAAAACAATAATTGAGGTTCACTTTTTAAAGTAAAATCGTTGTTAAGAACTTCTATGTTTTCGATATTTTGTTCCAGGTAAGCATTTAAAATTCTTTTGGTATCACGGTTATCTTTTTGGTTAATGATTATATCGTAATAATCCTGAACCGTTTTAAAAGATTGTTTTTTAGAAGCGTAACCAAAGCCCTTATAAATTCCATTTAAAACAAGAACATAAGCAAACTCTTTCTTTTTTCGGCCTTTTTCTTTGATGACAAAATTCTTGCTCTCAAATTGTAGATCTAACATAACTTGTTTTACCCTGGAATTGTATATCTCAACACTTTCTTTATTTCTACAAATTCCGTTGCATTTTTTGATCTGGTAATGAAAACAGTGGGTCACGTTACTCTGTAAATGACAATATTTAGGACAAAGGGCATATTTTTCACATATTTTTTCCAAAAACAATCTGGCTTCGGTTGCATTGTGAAATTTTACTAAAGGTTTGTTGACCAGCTTTAATCGATTGTAGGCAAGATGCATAATACCATTTCGGTCTTCATAACTAAATAGAGCCAAGCTCTCTTGGGCTCGTCTTTGTGCCCGATTGAATTTCGGGTAGATCTTTTTGATCTCTGCCGATTCCAATAAAAGAGCAATGAGTTCACTGCCGGTTTCGGTAAACGAGAGATCTGCTGTTTCCAAGCACATATTCACTTCCTTTTTAGCTTTGTCGTAAAAATGACTGAGTACACGTTGTTTGATGTTTTTTGCTTTTCCGACATAAATCACTTCTTTTTTTTCATTTTTGAAATAGTAAACACCTGAAGTTTCGGGTAATTTATCCAAAGCACTTTTGGGTAAAAGAGGAGGTAATGTTGCGTGTTTCGATCGCGGATGTAAAGAAGTAAAAAAAACATTTTGATTGTCTAATTTCAGAAGTTTTTCAAAAAGTATGACAGTTGCTTCTGCATCACCTTTGGCACGGTGCCTGTTAGAAATAGAAATGCCTTGTGAGTTGCACAAAGCGCCAAGGCTATAAGATTTTAATCCGGGGATTAACTTTCTCGATAGACGAACAGTACAGAGTTTTTTACGTTTAAATTCAAACCCGAGATCTTTGAATTCTTTTTGGATGATATTGTAGTCAAAATTAACGCTGTGCGCCACAAAAATAGCATCTTTGGTAATCTCTTCTACTTTCTTTGCAATCTCATAAAATTTTGGTGCATTGTAGACCATAGCATTGCTAATTCCTGTGAGATTGGTTATAAAAGGAGGGATATTGGTTTCCGGATTGACCAAAGTGGTAAACTCATCTATCACTTTTTTTCCATCGTGTAAAAAAATGGAGATCTCTGTTATTTTTGAGCCGTAACCTGTGGTTTCTATGTCGACAATGGCATACACTAATTCATCAACTTTTTTAGTGATTTCAACTCAACCCCCAGTTCATTTAACATACCTGCAATACTGCTGATCTTGAGTTCGTGTTCTTCGTATTCTTGTGTATTAATGCAACAGGTAAACTCCCAGAGTTCCAAAACGTCCTCTACAGGGACATAATAAGGGTCATATTTTTTATTATCTGAGGCTAGCAGTAACATTTTGTGTTCTTTGATCTTGTCGTAAACCCTTTTGTAAACAATTCCATCATTTAAAGTAAGCACAATATAGGTTTTGCCGTTTTTTATATCACGGATATCCTCTACAAATCGTGCCACGACATAAGAGCCGCTTTTTACCGGGAGCATAGAATCTCCTTTGATAGGGAAAGCCCTGTGTTTTCCGGTAGGTAAAAAAGGTAATTTTATTTTGTTGAGATGTTCGATATATTCCGGATCATCATAACCTCTTAAATAACCTGCCGAAGCTTCTATTGGAATAACCTCTATCAGGTCTTCATCAGCACCATTTACGGTAATAGGGAACAAAACCCTGCGGTTTCCTACTTCTATAAAAGAACTATTTGTGGCTTTCGATAAATCTTTTTTTACGAGAATATCGATAGGTAATTTAAAGTAGTTCGATAGATCTACCAAGAAATCTACCGGAGGAATGGCCCTGTTCTCTTCGTAAGAACTTATTCTTGATCGAGATACGTGTAGGTCTTCGGCAAACTGCTCTTGTGTAAGCCCTTTTAAAGACCTTATGTGTTTGATGTTGTGTGCTAAATAATTCATAATGCTAAAAACTTGAGCAATATATGCTAATATTTTGAGCTAATTTAGCAAAAAAATAGTTCCCGTAAAATTTTTTATAAAAAATGTATCTGAATACGCATAGTTTTTACAGCTTACGCTACGGTACCGTAGCACCCGAAACACTTTTGCAGCAGGCGCAGCAACTGGGAATTTATGCCTTGGCTTTAACAGATATCAACAGTACTTCTGCCAGTCTCGAGTTTGTGCGTTTATCAACAAAATATAAAGTAAAACCTGTATTAGGAGTTGATTTTCGCAATGGTGTGCAGCAGCAATTTGTGATGTTGGCAAAGAATAATGAGGGTTTTTATCACATCAATACCTATTTGTCAGAATTTTTACACCAGGAGAAGTTTATAATTCCTGAAAAGGCAAAACAACTCAAAGATACTTTTGTGATCTATCCTTTTCAATCGGATTTAAGAATACTCGAAGAAAATGAATTTATCGGTGTAAAACCTTCAGATCTCAATCAGTTAAAATTTTCGGCTTGGCAAGATCAGCTAAATAAATTGGTCATACTCAAAACAGTTTCTTTTGGCGATAAGAAAGGTTTTAATGCCCACCGTTTATTAAGAGCCATAGATAACAATACTTTGTTGAGCAAGCTTTCGGCTTCTGAACAAGGAGATCATGTAGATGTGATGCTGCCTGAGGTTTTACTCAAAGAAATTTTCAAGGCTTATCCGCAATTGATCGAGAATACCCAAAGATTGTTAGATGCCTGCCATCTCGCTTTTGATTTTTCGGGAAATGTTCCTAAAAATCAAAAGACTTATACAAAAAGTGAGGAACTCGATTTTAAATTGCTCAGAAAACTGGCCTATAAGGGTTTGCATTATCGGTATAAAAAAATAGGTAAACGCGTATTTGAACGTTTGGAAAAGGAATTGACGATCATTAAAGAAAAGCAGTTTGTATCTTATTTTTTGATCAATTGGAAGGTGTTGAAATACGCGCGCAGCAAGGGCTATTTTTATGTAGGAAGAGGAAGTGGAGCAAATAGTTTGGTAGCTTATTTACTGAGAATTACGGATGTAGATCCGATAGAATTAGATTTGTATTTTGAGCGATTCATTAATTTATATCGGGCTAATCCACCTGATTTTGATATCGATTTTTCCTGGCGAGATCGGGATGATATCATTCAATTTATTTTTAAACGCTTTCCTCATACAGCCTTAATTGCGGTGTACAATACCTTTAAATTTCGCGCATCGGTCAGAGAAATTGGAAAAGTATTTGGTTTGCCCAAAGAAGAGATCGATAAACTTTCTTCTGGTCAGTATATTCGGGAAAAGCTTGATAAAATGTCTAAATTAGTACTGGTTTACAGTAAGTTAATACAGGGTTTTCCAAATTATTTAGGTATCCACGCGGGAGGGATTTTGATCTCTCAAGAACCAATTCAATATTATACGGCTACTTTTTTACCGCCTAAAGGCTTTTCTACTACTATGTTCGATATGCATGTAGCAGAAGATGTAGGGCTCTATAAATTTGATGTGCTGAGTCAGCGCGGTTTGGGAAAAATAAAAGAAGCGGTAGAAATTGTAAAATACAACCACCCTGATCACCCTGAAATTGATATTCACGATATCAAACGCTTCAAAGAAGATGAAAAGATCAAATATTTACTCAGAAATGCGAAAGCCATTGGCTGCTTTTATGTAGAGTCGCCCGCCATGCGTATGCTACTTAAAAAATTACAGGTAGATAATTATATCGGTTTGGTTGCTGCGAGTTCTGTTATTCGTCCGGGAGTAGCCAAATCGGGAATGATGCGCGAATATATTTTGCGCTACCGCAATCCTGCCAGAAGAAAAGATGCGCACCCAACCATGCTCGATATTATGCCGGAGACCTATGGGGTAATGGTATACCAAGAAGATGTAATTAAAGTAGCACATTATTTTGGCGGACTTACCCTTGGTGAAGCGGATATGTTGAGAAGGGGTATGAGTGGGAAATTCAGGTCGAGAGAAGAGTTTCTGAAAGTGAAAAATCAATTTTTTGAGAACTGTAAAAACAGCGGAAAAGATGATGCCTTAACTGCCGAGATCTGGCGACAAATAGAGAGCTTTGCCGGCTATGCTTTTGCCAAGGGTCACTCGGCTTCTTATGCTGTAGAAAGTTACCAGAGTTTGTTTTTAAAGGCTTATTACCCTTTGGAATACATGGTGGCGACCATTAATAATTCGGGAGGATTTTACAGACCGGAGTACTATTTGCACGAAGCGCGTATGCATGGAGGTATTATTCATCCTCCTGATATTAATAAGTCTTACGCCCAAAATTTCATTCAAGGAAAGCATATTTATTTGGGCTTTATGATGCTTCACGCTTTCGAGTCACAGAATGCAAAAAAGATTATTAGGGAAAGAGAAAGAAACGGTTTGTTTTTAAATCTCGATGATTTTATAGACCGTGTTTCTATAGGTTTAGAGCAACTTATTTTGTTGATCAAGGTGAATGCTTTCCGATTTTGCAATCCAAATAAACGCGAACTTTTATGGGAAGCGTATATGAAAGTGCATAAAATTGAGATGGAAGAACAAGTTCAAACCTTATTTAAATCAGAGAAAATAAATTATAAGACACCTGTTCTAATAAGTTCTATGTTGGAAGATGCTTTTGATGAAATTCAATATTTAGATTTTCCACTTTGCGATCCTTTTGCGCTCTTGGCAGAGCCTGTACAAACCGAAGTTTTTGCCAAAGATCTATATCAATATGTAAATAAAAAAGTTACTGTGTATGGCTATTATGTAACAGTAAAAAAGACGGTTACTTCTAAGGGCGACTTGATGTATTTTGGCACTTTCGTGGATGAAAAAGGAGACCATATAGACACGGTTCATTTCCCGCAAGCTGCCCGAAAGAACTTGTTCAGAGGAAGGGGAATCTATCGATTAACAGGAAAAGTAACAGAAGAATTTGACTGTGTGACCATTGAGGTTGACGAAATGGAAAAGTTAGCTATTGTACAAGATCCGAGGTATGCCGAAGAGAAAAAAAAGCTTAAAATATGACACGAGAACGCTCAATTGTACATATGGACCTCGATACATTTTTTGTGTCGTGTGAAAGGCGAATTGATAGTCGTTTGAATAATAAACCCATTTTGATTGGTGGAACTTCCGACAGGGGAGTAGTGGCCTCTTGCAGTTATGAAGCCCGAAAATACGGGGTACACTCGGCCATGCCCATGCGTATGGCAAAACAATTATGTCCGGAAGCTATTGTTTTGCGTGGAAACTCTGGTGTTTATACAAAATTTTCTAAGGAAGTTACGGATGTCATTCAGCAGACAGTTCCTCTGTATGAGAAATCATCTATCGATGAGTTTTATATAGACCTAACGGGAATGGATCGTTTTTTTGGGTGTCACCAACTTGCAACAGAGCTCAGAACCAAAATTATTAAAGAAACAGGTCTGCCTATTTCTTTTGGTTTGTCTGTGAATAAAACGGTTTCCAAAATCGCCACAGGAGAGGCAAAACCGAATAATCAGCTAAAGATCGATTATGGTTTGGAAAAGGATTTTTTGGCGCCACTTTCAGTGAGAAAAATTCCGATGGTGGGTGAAAAAACCTATAATGCTTTGCGTGATTTAGGTATTAAGCAGATAAAAACGGTTCAGGAAATGCCTGTGAATATGATGGAACGTGTATTTGGTAAACACGGCATTACCCTCTGGAAAAAAGCGAATGGTGTAGATAATTCGCCAATTGTTCCGTACCATGAACGTAAATCTATTTCTACCGAGCGAACTTTTGATAAAGACACCATTGACATTCATAAACTAAATGGAATTATTACAGCAATGGCGGAAAATCTGATCTTTCAATTGCGAAGAGGAAATAAACTCACGGCCTGCGTGACATTTAAGATCAGGTATTCAGATTTTCAAACCTATACCAAGCAAAAAATGATTCCGTATAGTGCGGCAGATCATATCATTTTGCCTATTGTGATGGATTTGTATAAATCACTGTACCAGAGAAGGTTACTTGTAAGATTGGTAGGTGTAAGATTTAGTCATTTGGTGAGCGGTGGACATCAAATTAATATGTTTGAAGATGATGAAAAAGTATTGAGCTTGTACCATGCCATGGATAAAATGCGTGAGCGATTTGGCGATAGGGCGGTAATGAGAGCTTCCGGAATGGGAGCTAAAAGTATTAGCAGATGGAATCCTTTTACAGGAGAACCTCCTCCTTTACTGGCAAACAGAAGGCAGTAGGAGATAAAGCTTTCGTATAATTCTCACAGAATCTAAATAAATTACAATAAAGCCAAATAAATCTTAAATATTTGATAAATCGACAATATAGCCTTGTAAACAATGTCAAATATTGCTATATTTGCCATTGTTGATTGATTTAATAAGAGTACAATAAATCATTAGTTATGAAGAAAATAGTTATAATTTTTGCTTTTGTTCTGTTTGCTTTACAAACAAATGCGCAGGGGATCGAAAATCCAAATGTTCAGGTAGGTGATGCGTTAATTATTCAAAAACCATCAACGCCAAACTTTAAGCATATTTATTTTCCTAAGGATAATTTTATTATTAAAAAGGGAGGTATTGTAAATTATGACAATATTTACGCAAACGAAGTGCATGTGGTGGAGATTGTCGATAAAAAAGATGGAACTCAAGAGGTCGTTTTAAAACGAACCGATGGAAAGAAATTCTTTAAAACCTACTCTACTGTAAGAGCCGATCTGGGCAAAGCTTTAGAAAGTGGAGAATTAGTTCTGAAAGGCTAGTACTAAATACTAGGATAAATAAAAATCCTGATTCATATTTTATGAATCAGGATTTTTATTTATCACATATTCTTGATTTGGAATAGATTAGGGAACTATGTTTTTCTCATCTCTAAATTCTAAATATTCTTTTTTGCTTACAATTTCCGCAATTCTCATAACGCTTTCATATAAATCCAGATACGAGATGTAAAGTGGAGCAATACCCAAACGGATGTTATTGGGTGGTCTAAAATCAGGAATTATACTTTTCGTTCTTCCCGATGGCTCAATCATAGCACGATTGATGGCATAGGCATTTTGATGTTGGATCGAAAGATGTGATCCTCTTTCTTCCACACGTATAGGTGAAGCGATCGTAAATCCGAGCGGGACAAGAAATATTTTGATCAGTTTTATCAGAAACTCACTTTGGACTTTACTTTTTTCTCTCAAACTTGAGATTCCGGCATCCAAGATAATATCCAAACCTTTCTCCATGGCAGAAAGAGATAAAATCGAAGGAGTACCAATACCAAATTTTTGAATGCTTTGGGCAGGAGTAAAATTATTTATGAAATCAAACGGGCGTTCATGCCCGAACCAAGACCAAACCGGATTGCTCATTTTTTCCTGCAGTTCTTTTTTAACATATAAAAAAGCAGGTGCCCCAGGTCCGCCATTTAAATATTTGTAAGTACATCCCACGGCCAGATCGCTACTCCAATCATTCAGTTTAACAGGTACTGCACCCACAGCATGAGAGAGGTCCCATAGCACCAAACTGCCATTATTATGAGCAATTTCGTTTACCTCTTTCATGTTGTATAAAAATGCACTTTTAAAGGTTACATGGCTTAGGGTGATCAATGCAGTATTTTTTGAAATTTTGGAAATAACTTCTTCTATGGGAGTTGTTATTTGGTCTTTACTTTCTACATAGTTGAGTTGATGTTTTTTAAAATGCTCCTCAATCAATCCTTGAAGAATATAGATATCAGTAGGAAAATTTAATTGATCTGTTAGAATTTCATTTCGACTAAGATTGTATTTTAAGGCTGCATAGCCCAACTTATAGAGGTTCAAAGAGGTTGAATCGCCTACAAATATTTCATCCTCACGGGCTCCAACAATTTTTGCAATTTTTGAGGCATTTCTTTTGGAAAGATCTATCCATTTTTCATTCCAGCTTCTGATTAGTCTGTTACCCCACTCTTGATTAATTACTTCCTGCATATGGGAGGGTGTGGCTTTAGGAAGTTTCCCTAAAGAATTTCCATCCAGGTATATCACTTGTCCGTCATTTATAAAAAGATCTTTGTATTTAGCTAGATGATCCTTCTCATCTAAGGCCAGGGCTTGTATCTTCAGTTCTTCCCGATTCATTCACGTATTTTTTGGTCAAAATATTGACTCCTGATTTCATTTACCCAAAGTTGATGCATTTTTCCGGAGAAATGAAGTCCGTCTTTTGCGAAGTAATCAGGAATACCGGAACCGGATCTCGAGACACCGGTGATGTCTACAAAGGTTACGTTTGCCTTGCGTGTTTCTTCTTTTTTTACCTTATTGTACAGATCGATTTCCTGGGCTATTTTTTCCTGATCCCGACTAGAGCCAAAAGGACTTACTCCCCAATCCGGAATGGAAACGACCACCACATTTTCCGGTTTATTGTTTGCAAAACCAACGGCCATTTGGAGCAAATCTGCAAATTCAATTCTAAAATTTTCGACGTCTCTCCCTCTGTATTGATTGTTTACACCAATTAATAGCGTGACCAAATCATAATGCTTACTCAAATTTTCTTTTACAATCGCTGCTTTTAATTCATCTGTGGTCCAACCGGTTTTTGCCACGATCTTAGGCTCTTGAAAATTGTATCCCTCGTTATTAAGGTCATTAATCAAGATAACAGGGAAGCGATCTGAAACCGGGACACTTTCGCCAATAGTATAACTATCACCTAAGGCGAGATATGATTTCAATTTGATTTGTTCCTGTAATTTTTGATCAGACTCTTGGCTCGAACAAGACATAGATACGAGTACTAGTAAAAAACAAAGAACATGAATATACTTCATGATTACAAATTAATTTGCCTCACCGTTGTATCTCCTATTACGATCCCTTTTTTGATCAAAGGTTTACCCTTGTATGCTAACTCAGATTCTCCAAACGCTGTTAATTTAATCTCTTTATTCACAAAAAGTCTGAATTCTGCTTCACCATAAGAAGTTATTTTTGCGGTTTCACTTTCTACTTTTATCGCGTCTATCTCACTTTCACCGTAAGAAATGATCCGGTGATCCTCTATGGAACCTGATTCAAAAGTTAATTCATTTTCGCCGTAGAGCACAGATTTCATTTCTTCCAATTTTACATCTTTAAGTTTGATTTCTGTCTCACCGTAAAGGCTTAGCACAAATTTTGATCCGTTCAGTTGGTCTTTGCACTCAAATTTCTCTTCTCCTCTTAAAGACAATTCTTCCAAATTTTTATAGGTAACCAATACTGTAGCCACAGTTCCCTTATAAATGGGTTTCCTACCTTCCCAATCTTCATTTTCAACTTTTTCATTTTTGGTGATTGTTTTAGCTCCCTCCAAATAAAGATGCAAAGTTTTGCCCGATGATTCGGCATAAAATTTTTCTTCTGATATACTGATATTTTGAAGAATAACTTCTTCTTTATTTCCTTCCTGAAAAACAACTTCGATATGCGGACTGACGATTACTTTGGTAAAGGGATCTACTTCTATTTTTTTAGTTTGGGCGATTGAGCAATAAAGGGGCAAAATAAACATACTCAATTGCAATAATCTCAGCAATGAATTCAATTTTAATGGTCTCATGATCTTAATTTTTATAAAGATAGATGGTAAAAATTAAAAAATGTTACACACTAAGCTAATTTTTTCAAAGCTTTGTAAAAATTATTCAAGCTATGTTCTTTTTACTCAAAGCCGAACACAATAGGTATTAAACCGGTATTTTGGAGGTTAGAGTTACCATCCAACAACTTAGTTTCGGTAATTTTATAAAGTGATCTATTTATTGGAAAACGCAGAGCTGAACTAGTTCCGCCTTCAATGATAGTAGCTTTGGTATTGCTTTCAAAGCGTATACTGCAAGTATATTTTTTGTTAGGCATAAGCGGAAGATCAAGTCTTTCGTAATAAAGAGTGGAATAGCCGAAGCCATTCTCTACCCATGAACTTTCTATGAATGCGTTAAAAATTTCAGATCCTTTTTCGTCAGTAAAAACAAGATGTAACTTACTCGCTACATCCGAAGGTATGTAATCATTTATGTAAGAAAATTCGCAAAGTTTTTTGTACTCAGGAACTACAAAAGAAAACTGGGCAGCATCCATGCTTACTTCCTTGTAATTATAACCGTTCCTCTGCATCCAGCTGAATATGCTCTGCTCTAAAAATGCAAAAGACCCTTCACAACTGGATACATCATAAATTTTAAAATATTGTTTTTGGATTTTGTACTTAATTCCGGCACTGGCCTTCACCGTGACGGCCATATTTGGCTCGTTTAAATTTATATCCGACATAAATAGCTCAGCGTCATTCACGGTAATGATGCCGGTCTCCGGATCTATCATAACCGCTCCGGGGACTGTTTCCTCAAGTATTTCAAAGGTCATTTTTTCGGCATTGGTCTCAACCTGTGTTTTTGAAATAGTATCTCCGTTCGATAGGTGAGGATATGCCGCTAGAACATTTATTTGGGTCTTTTCCATAGTAAGGAAGGTATAGTCAAAATTGGCTCTTTGATCAGAATCTTCTTCGCTACAGCTAATGATAGCCATTGCGCCTAAAATAAAGAATAGATTTTTCATGATAATGATTTTAGAAATATTATACCGAAGTTAGAGAAATAGTGAATTGCTTAATATGAATAGAGATAGAGAGTGCTTTTACACCGATAAAGACCCATTTTTTAGAGATAAAATAACAATTGAAGGGATCTTTTAAAAGATTTGTTTAAACTAAAAAAAATATGTCTAATGAAAGCTAGAATACAAAACAAGAAATTGAAAAAAGTGTTTGGTCGACAAAGGATAGTTTTAGGTCGACAAAGATTTGCCAGAACTGAGATTGAAATTTTGTAAAAACGGAATTAGTTTATAGATTTAATTTAAATAAGAATATGGAAATTAAACAAATAAATTGGTCCAAACTTCTGATAAACATCTTTTTACATTTGATCTTTTGGATGTGTATCATTACTTATTTTGCCTGGGGTTTTGGTTTTAAAAACGACCCTAAAAGATCATTTGTTAATGCCATGACCTTTTTACCGGGTTATTTATTAATGGTATATACACTATTGTATTTTCTCGCACCAAGATATTTATTACAAAGAAAATTCATTCATTTTTTTATAGGTTTCGTTATTGTTTTAGCACTTTGCAGTATATATGCGGTTCTTGCACAATTGTCAATAAATTCTGCTCGAGATTTTAGGGGAGCGAATTTACTTATTGGAAGAAACATATTGCCATTTATACATGTTGGCGGAATAGCTCTTTCCATTAAAATGCTTAAATTTTGGTTTCTGCAAAGAAGATATACCTTGGAAGCAGAACAAGAAAAAACGATAACTGAACTCAAACTGCTGCGTGCACAGTTGCATCCCCATTTTTTGTTTAATACGCTGGATAATTTATACGAACATGCACGAATGTCATCTCCTAAATCTCAGGAAATTGTTTTGAAATTGTCAGCTCTTCTTCGATTTATGATCTACGAAAGCAATACGCCAAAAATTCCGTTGAGCAAAGAAGTTGAATACGTGAATAATTACATCGCACTCGAAAAATTGCGTTTTGGCCCCCGCCTGGATGTTTCAGTTTCATTGACCGGTGAAATTGAGCAATTCCAAATTGCGCCACTTTTATTGCTTCCATTTTTGGATAAGGCATTTAAATATGCGACTACGCAGGGCATTGATCAATGTTGGATAAGTCTTGATCTTTCCATGGAAGGATCTCTGATGAAGTTTAAGTTGGTGAATGGGGTTGATCCAAATACCATGAAAGTAGACAATGAAAAGGTCAGTTCAGGTTTTGAAGATGTGAAACGTCGGTTAGAGCAATTGTACAAGGATAAATATAATTTTGAGACAATCAGATTGGATGAAGTTTTTATTGTAAATCTGGATGTTGTTCTCGAAGAATTAGAAATACCTTATAGTGATGGTCTTTTTTGAGATACTTTATGATTTGAAGTCATTTGATACGTGCAAAAAAAGGCATTTTTATGTTAGATCGTCCCTAAAGAGTAGCGGTAATAAAATCAAGTGGATATTTCCTTTTAATAATTATTGTATATTTAGTTTATCCCTGTAGTTTGGAAAATTTTGAGTGATGAACACAAAACAAATAAATTGGCCAAAATTGTTTAAGAATATAGCGTTGCACGTCATATTTTGGGTGCTGGTGGTAACTTATTTTGCCTGGGGTTTTGGTTTTCATACCGAGGTAAAAAAGCACCTTGTAAATTCCTTATTTTTCCTGCCGGGACATTTTATTATGGTGTATTCATTGGTCTATGTATTGGTTCCGAAATATTTACTCAAAAGGAAGTATCTTCATTTTTTTACAGGCATTTTTTTTCTTGTCTTACTTTGTTTGATATATACATTTGTGTTTCAAAGAACTGTAAATATTAACCAGGGTATTTTCAGCGGTATGGTACTTACGGTGGGTAAAAATGTATTGCCTTTTTTACACATAGGTGCGATCGTCCTTTCAATTAAATTATTGCAATATTGGTATGATCAGAAGAACCAAACTATAGAAGCTGAAAAACAGAAAACAGCAGCCGAACTTAAACTTTTAAGAACACAACTCCATCCGCATTTTTTATTTAATACACTCAATAATATTTATTCACATACATTGGAACTCTCATCAAAAACACCTGATATTGTGTTAAAACTGAAAGGTTTGCTACATTTTATGATTTTTGAAAGCCAATCAGCAAAGATACCATTGACCAAGGAGATCGAATTATTGCAGAATTATATTAGTCTTGAGCAATTGCGTTACGGTGATAGGCTGAAGGTCTCCGAATCTATTATCGGAGAAATCGACAAGTACCAAATTGCCCCACTATTGTTATTGCCTTTTTTTGAAAATGCCTTTAAGCATGGAACCAGCAAGCAAATGGACCGAAGTTTTATCGATTTTAATTTATCCTTAGATGGATCCGACATGCAATTTCAATTAGTGAACAGCATTGATCAGTATGAAGAAGGACAAATGAGTAAATTTGGTGGATTGGGTTTGCAAAATGTAAAAAGAAGACTTGAGCTTCTCTATAAAGATAAGTACCATTTAGAAATCGAGATCCTTGATGGAGTTTTTGTGGTTAAACTTCAGCTCAGTCTTGAGGCGATTGAAGAAGAATATATGGAAAACCTGATAACATCATAATTGATTAAAGCTATGCGTCATAAGTGTATTATTGTTGATGATGAGCCCCCGGCTATAAAGGTGATCAAGAAGTACATCGATTCAGTTAGTCAACTGGAACTCATTGGCACCTGTAATAATGCTTTCCAAACTATGGAGCTTTTGAGCAATCAGAAAGTTGACCTTGTTTTTCTAGACATTAATATGCCTAAGTTGTTGGGAACTGAAATGTTGCGTACCCTGCAACACCCTCCTAAGGTCATTTTTACAACAGCACATAAGGATTTTGCTATTGAAGCCTTTGAACTGGATGCCATTGATTATTTGTTAAAACCGATTTCATTCGAAAGATTTTTAAAGGCTGTAAATAAATTTTGTCATGTGGCCAATGTCGAAACTGCCTTGACCGAGAATAGTTCCGGTTTTTTATATTTCAGGTCAGACAGGAAGATGGTGAAGGTTTTATTGGACGAAATAACATTTATAGAAAGTTTTAAAGATTACATTATTATTCATCGGCAGAACAATGAAGATATTAAAGTGAAGCAAACATTGAGCTCTGTCGAGAAAATGCTTCCACAAAAGATGTTTGAAAGAATTCATCGCTCCTATATCGTGTCAATTAAAAAAGTAACTGCTTTTACGAACAGTGATGTGGAAATAGGGAAAACTGAACTACCTATTGGCAGTAGTTACTCAGATGTATTTAATAGATTAAATATTGACAATAAATACTTTAGTGAATTAGAGGAATAGGACTTTTTAGAATTGTTCGATAGATTTTTTAATCCATTTTTTCCAAAAATGAATGTGGAGATCAAATGCATCACCTTTCTAATTCTTTCGCAAGAATCCATTCGTCTACAAAATCAACCTCTTTATCTCTTAAATTCCAGCGTATATCTCCCGAGTAATTTTTGAGGTTTTGTTTAGGCTAATTTTAATGTAAACAAAACCTTAAATCATGAA
>CAZWAN010000036.1:21876-26364 GCA_964631875.1 uncultured Flavobacteriaceae bacterium | reverse complement strand
TCATTGCTAATTTTATTATATTTGGAATATGGATTACCATTATATACTTAATTCGTAATCTGTTTAGAATATCAAAAGCTTAAAATCTTAAAAATTATGAAAATCTTTAAATTAATTACAGTTGTAAGTGCCTTTGCCTTTGTACTTTATTCTTTCACTACTGTGGTACAAGAAAAATGGGTTGTTCCAGAGAAGTATGTAAACATGAAAAATCCTACTGATCCTAAAGCAGATTTGAATATAGGGAAATCTTTATATGACAAACACTGTAAATCTTGCCATGGTAAGGAAGGGTATGGTGATGGACCAAAAGCAAATGAAATGAAAGGTGATTTGGGAGACTTCTCATCTGCAGAATACCAAAAACAAACGGATGGAGAATTATTCTATAAAACTTCTTTTGGAAGAGATGACATGCCTGAATTTACTAAGAAAATGCCGGATGACGAAGACAGATGGTTAATTGTGAATTACATGAGGACTTTAAAACAGTAAATTTATTTTTTTAAATAATGGAAGGGAAGCTCTCTAGCTTCCCTTTTTTATTTTTTGCACTTGATAATAAAGGAGAATTTTGTCGTCATTCGTGAAATAGCCGTAATTTTGTTGAAAATAGATACTAAAGCAAAAAAATATAATAATGAATTTTTCAAAATTAGAGAGAACAAGGATAGAAGTGATGCAAGTTTTGGAGAAATCTATGGATGAATTTCTTTCTAAGTTTTTAAAACCAATTGAAGAAAATTGGCAGCCATCAGATTATTTACCGGATACAACAAGCGATAAATTCGCAGAAGAACTCAGAGAAATTCAGGGGCAATGTCGCGAAATGGAACATGACCTTTTTGCTGTGCTGATCGGTGATACCATCACAGAAGAAGCACTTCCCACCTACGAATCCTGGCTGATGGGTCTCGATGGTGTGGATCAATACAATCATTCGGGATGGACCAAATGGGTGAGGACCTGGACGGCTGAAGAGAACAGACATGGTGATGTCTTGAACAAGTACCTATATTTATCCGGCAGAGTGAATATGCGGGAAATGGAAGTGACTACCCAACACCTGATCAATGACGGATTTGATATTCAAACCGGTGGAGACCCTTATCGAAATTTTGTTTATACCAGTTTTCAAGAAATGGCTACCAATATTTCTCACAGAAGAGTGGCCACTCAGTCAAAACAATCTGGGAATCATTTACTGGCTAGGATGTGTGGCGTAATTGCGAGCGATGAAGCGCGTCATGCCAGAGCCTATATGGAGTTTGTCAAAAGAATATTTGAACTTGATCCAAGTGAAATGATGCTGGCCTTTGGTGATATGATGAAGAAAAAAATAGTGATGCCTGCTCATTTTATGCGTGAAACAGGTGGTTCTATTGGTTCTTTGTTTGGTTATTTTTCTGATGCTGCCCAAAGAGCAAAAGTGTATACCACAGAAGATTACATCGATATTTTATCTATGTTGATCAAAGAATGGGATATTGCCAATATCAAATCATTGAATGAATCGGCAGAAAGGGCGAGAGACTATTTGATGAAGTTACCGGATAGGTTGATCAGAATTGCTGAAAGATCAATTATTCCTGAGAAGCAATACGAATTTAAATGGTTGAACTATAATTTATAAAGGTTTTTTTGCATGGAATACTCAAGATTATCTGAATCATTAAAAATTTCGAGAATTGTTCAGGGTTTATGGAGAATAACCGACTGGAATTATTCAGATGCCCAGCTGCTGAACTTTGTAGAAGAAGTTTTTAGCCTGGGAATAACTACTTTCGATCAAGCCGATATTTATGGCAACTACGAATCAGAAAAGAGATTTGGCGAAGCACTAAAATTAAAACCTTCGTTGCGAAATGAAATTCAAATTATCAGTAAATGCGGGATCAAACTACTTTCTGATAAATTCCCGGAAAGAAAAGCAAAGCACTATGATTATAGCTGTGATCATATCGTTAAAAGTGCCGAAATGTCGCTTAAAAATATGCAAACAGATCGCTTAGATCTCTTATTGCTACACAGGCCTTCTCCTTTTTTTAATGCTGAAGAAGTTGCTAAGGCGTTTGAATTTCTCAAGAAAGAGGGAAAAGTACTCAATTTTGGCGTGTCTAATTTCACGCCCGGACAGTTTGACGTTTTACAATCCTATTTACCTGAACGCTTAGTGACGAATCAGGTGGAAATTTCTCCGTTTTGTTTAGAACATTTTGAAAATGGAAATATAGATTTTTTCCAAAAGCATAAGTTAAAACCGATGGCCTGGTCTCCCTTAGGAGGTGGAGATATTTTCCATACAAGAGATAAAGGAACCATTGATTGCCTGAAAGTGCTCAACCGTGTTGGAGAAGAATTAAACTGTGGGGTAGATCAGGTCATTTACGCCTGGTTGCTCAAACACCCTGCAGGGATTTGTCCTGTGATCGGTACGGGCAAAATCGAAAGAGTAAATTCAGCGGTGAAATCCTTAGAAATCAATATGGACCTGGAACAGTGGTTTCAAATATTCGAAGCAGGATTAGGGAAGGAATTACCTTAAATTATTAGAGATGAAAAAAGTCCTAATCACAGGGGCAAGTGGTTTGATTGGAAAGAGCTTATGTGATTTGCTGTCAAAGAATGATTATGAAATTTGTATTCTGAGTAGAACATCAAATCCAGCATCGAAATATCAAACGTTTGAATGGGATATCGAGAAAGGATTTATCGAAGATGGAGCTTTAAACAATGTTGACGCTATCATTCATTTGGCGGGAGCAGGTATCGGTGACGAAAAATGGACAGAAAAGCGAAAGAAGGCTATCATTGATAGCCGAGTTCTTTCGGCAAAACTTCTTTTAAATAAGTGCCAGGAACAAAATATCAACCCTCAAGCTTTTATTTCTTCTTCTGCCGTGGGTTGGTATGGTGGAATAACCACAGAAAAGATATGTATCGAATCAGACCCGCATTACGATGATTTTTTGGGAAATACCTGTAAGGTTTGGGAAGATGCAGCCGATAAATTTAGCGAATTGGGAAGTCGTGTGGTAAAATTGCGTACCGGTGTGGTTCTCGCTCAAAATGGTGGAGCTTTACAAAAATTGGTGCCCTTGGTAAAATCCGGTTTTGGTTCTGCCGTTGGAACGGGAAAACAATACATGCCTTGGGTCCATATCGACGATCTGTGTAACATGTATCTAAAAGTCCTGCAAGATGAAAAAATGTCAGGAGCTTATAACGCAGCTACAAACGATTTTCAAACCAATCGATCTTTTATGAAAACATTGGCACAGGTATTAAATAAACCCTTTATGATGCCAAAGGTGCCCGGCTTTATCCTGAAATTGATGTTGGGGGAACAGGCCGTCATCATTTTGGAAGGCAGCAGGGTTTCAGCCGAAAAAATATTGAAAAACGGTTTTGAATTTCAATACCCCGAACTTGAGGAAGCTTTAAAAAGTCTGCACTTGTAAAGTAAAAAAAAGGAAGACAACTCACGTATTTTATCACAAATTCTGCTAAGAGCCCGCTTAATTTTATTGCGGTTTACCTTTAGTGGATCATCACATTTCCGGTTCGTCGGTTTCTAATTCATGTAATTCGCCTAATTGTTTGAGTAGGTCAAAAGTTTTTTGAGCCTCAGTTTCATCAACTACAGCAATAGCAGCACCAACATGAACCATGACATAATCGCCAATTTTTGCTTCGGGTACCAGGGTCAAACTAATCTCTTTGGTAATCCCGTCAAAAGAAACCAAGCCGGTTCTGAATGTTTCATCTAGTTCGGCAGTGATTTTGACTAATTTTCCAGGTATTGATAAACACATGAACTTATTCTTTTTTAAAATTTTTGAGCCATTCGTACCAGTTTTGCATACCTTCCCCTGTGGTGGCAGATACTTCAAAGAACACCAAATTCGGGTTGATTTTCAAAGCATTTTCTTTGATTTTTTGAATATCTGTTTGGAGATATGGCAGCAGGTCGATCTTATTGATCAAACAAATATGGGAAGAATAAAACATATCCGGGTATTTAAGCGGTTTATCTTCACCTTCTGTTGTACTTATAATGACAATGCGTTTATCTTCACCAAGATCAAACATGGAGGGGCAAACGAGATTCCCTACATTTTCAATAAAAAGAATCGACTTGTCTTGCATGTCTAATTTCTTTACCGATTTGTAGATCATATCGCTTTCCAAATGACAACCTGTTCCGGTATTGATTTGAACTGCTGGTACGTCAAGCGCATGTATTCTATTATAATCATTCATGGTTTGCTGATCACCTTCAATGACGTAGAATTGATGATCTGCTTTTAAGTCTTGCAGAGTCCTTTCAAGAACGGAAGTTTTTCCGGAACCGGGAGAACTCACAAGATTAAAGACTTTGATTTGCTTGGCATCAAAATATCCGCGATTTCTTTGGGCCATCTGGTCATTGTGAAAGAGCACATTTTTCTCCACTTCTACAACTGAATGAGCATGGTCATGATGGTG
>CAZWAN010000036.1:0-21776 GCA_964631875.1 uncultured Flavobacteriaceae bacterium | reverse complement strand
TGATGGTGGTGATCGTGTTCATGACTATGTCCGTGATGGTGATGATCATGACTGTGATGATCTAAAATTTTTACTTCTTCGCTTCCGCAACCGCATGTTCCGCACATAATATTCGCATTTAATTACTCAAATATAGTGAATTCTTCATTTTTGAGAGATGACTTTTGTTACCCTTTCTATACCCTATGATAAAGGCGCAAATACCTCATTGAGCATAAAATCAAACGCTTTTTGAAGGTTTGTTTGGGCTTTTTTCGACATTTTATTTGCTAATGCCCATTCATAACCTTGTATTCCTAAAATATACGAAGGGGGTTTATGATGGTAAAGGTTTTCTGAGAGAAACAAAATCGTTTCGGGTCTTAAACTATGCGTACTAAAACTGTATTGGTTAGAAGGTTCGACTAATTTCCATTCAAAACCATCCCTGTAATTTTCTCTGGATGCATCCACAAAAATTACCGTATCGAAAGCGTTTAGGAATTCTGCATCTTCTATTTGCAACTGATAGCGATATGCGCAAACAACATGCTTCAAATTTTCTTGCTCAAGAAGATGCAAAAACTCCCATCCCAAACCATCGTCTTGTCTCCCGGAATTTCCTATGCCAAGGACCAAACAATTTTTTTTAATTATTTCTCTCATCCATGATATTTCCAAAATGATCTATCAGACTAATGTGCAAGGGCATTTCACCCAACGCATGTGTAGCACAACTCAGGCAGGGGTCGTAGGCCCTTATCGCTACTTCTACCTGGTTCAACATTTCTTCTGTCACTTGTGGTTTACCCTTGATCACATGGTTGGCTACCCATTTTACGGCCTGGTTCATCGGTTCATTATTATGTGTGGTCGATACGATCAAATTACACCTGGTAATTCTGTCTTTATCATCCACTTCATAATGATGGATCAGGGTTCCTCTCGGTGCTTCGATGATGCCGATTCCTTCATTCCTTCTCGTTCCTTTTCTGACCAGGTCATTGATTAAAATGTCGTCATCATTAAGTAAGTTTCTGATCATTTCTGCACAGTACAGCATTTCAATCAATCTGGCCCAATGCGAATACATGGTTCTATTATTTACTTTACCCTCAGTCATCATTTTAAAGATCATTCTTTCTCTTTCTGCTAAAGGGGTTTCTATCCCGGAACAAACATTCATTCTGGCTAAAGGTCCAACGCGATTCCAACCTTTTTCTTTTCCTATATTTTTTAGATAGGGGAATTTTAAATAGGACCATTTTTCAACATTTTCTTTAAAATATTTTAAATAATCGTCACTTGGCACATCATGGAGTGTACTATTACCTTCCCCATCTATCGCCCTTAGATGTCCATCGTACAATTCCAGAAAACCAGTTTGTTTATTTACCAGACCCAAATGCCCGGAAGGATAAGCGGCAAATTCATCTAACCACTTTTTGTTATTTTCGTGATAACTTTTAATGAATTCGATGATCTCTTTAGACCAATTGATCATGGCATTAATAGAAGGGATTTCCTTGCCGGACAGGAAATAATCTCGGTCTTTGATATTCACTTTTTTATGGACCCCACCTGGTACGGCAGAGATTCCGTGAATTCTTTTTCCAGCGATCATTCTGATAATTTCCTGTCCAAATTTCCTCATTAGGATGCCTTTCTTTGCCAATTCCGGATTTTTAATAGCAACCTGAACCACATTTCTTTTGGAGGGCGCCGCATCAACGCCAAAAAGTAAGTCTGGTGAGGCCAGATAGAAGAAATGCAGGGCATGCGATTGAAATATTTGTCCGAAATGCAATAATCTCCTGATCTTTTGGGCAGGTAAGGAAAGGTCATTTGGATCTATACCCACTATTTGGTCTATGGCTTTGGCCGCTGCCAAATGATGACTCACAGGGCAAATTCCGCATAAACGCTGAACCAAAACCGGAGCTTCCCAATAGGGATGACCTTGAATAAATCTTTCAAATCCTCTAAATTCTACTATATGAAAAAATGAATCTTTTACTTGATTATTTTCGTCTAAGTGTATCGTTACTTTACCGTGACCTTCAACGCGGGTAACGGGGTCTATTACTACTTTTCTCATCGTCAATCGTATTTAAATTCTTCGTGTGCTATTGCATATTCTTCTCCGTTTAAAACATTTTTAACCACCTTCCAAATATGATTGGCATTTGGTGGACAGCCCGGAATGAAATAGTCAATTTTTACGATCTCATTACAGGGGTAAACATTGTTCAGTAATCGGGGAATATCTTCGTGATTCGGAATGACATTGGCACCTATTTCACTGGTAACACCATGTATATAAGCTTCTTCTAAACACTCTTCAAGGGGAACAAAATTTCTCATGGCCGGAATACCTCCCATAATTGCGCATTCTCCAAAAGCGATAAGGACATCACATTTTTTTCTAAATTCTTTTAAGACATGAATGTTTTCAGAATTAGCACATCCCCCCTCAATTAATCCAACATCGCAACGTTTGCTAAAGGATTTGATATCGGTCAGAGGTGATTTATTGAACTCTATAAATTCTACTAATTCTAAGATATCAGTGTCGATGTCCAACAAAGACATGTGGCAACCAAAACAACCGGCCAAGGAAGTTGTCGCAACAATGAATTTGTTTTTACCATTACGCATATTCCCTTTTTTTTCTGTAAACTTTTTCTTTCCTGTTAGGTCATACTTACTTTCTCCAAAAGGTTGTTTGTAGATCATTCCTTTTACCAAAATTGCGCCTACAGGGCAAGTATTCATAGCTTTTAATGCTTGTGCTTCAGACAGATTTTCTTCAAGTTCATAATCTATAAAGACGCGAGTTTTTACGCCTCGCTTTACAAATGAGAATATATTTTTTCCGTCTTCTGATTTTATTTCCTCTACACAGCGTTGACAAAGGATACATCGATTAGAATCCATTATTATTCGCTTTGAATTAAAATCGACCATTTTATCGCTAAAAACATGGGGAAATCGAGAAACGGTAATACCCATGTCATAGGCAAGATTTTGCAGATCGCAATGGCCACTTTTCTCACATGACGGACAAAAATGATTTCCTTCGGCATAGATCATTTCGATCAGGGCCTTACGGGTATTGATTAGTTCCGGGGTATTGATTTCAATTTCCAACCCTTCATGAACCTTTGTCGTACAAGCGGTGGTAAATTTTCCGTTTACGTTAATCGTGCAAATTCTGCAAGTTCCCAAAGGATGATTTTGGTTGTGAAAATGGCATAAGGTTGGGATGTAGATACCGTTTTCTTTGGCTGCATTGACTAAGTTTCGACCATACTCTACTTGATAATTATGGCCATCTATTTTTATGTTTACAGGATTATCCATAGTTATTTTCAATTTCGTTTATAATGCGCTCGTATTCCTTGGTTGCTTTTCCCAGATCAAAAGCTTGGTTATAGTCGCTTTCTGCCAGTAAGCATTTGCTGAATTCTTCCGGAAATTTTAGCATTGCGGTCAATAGAACGTTGGTAGATGTTTTCCCAAGGCCGCAGCGACTCGATTGTTTGATGATGGTACTCCATTCTTTGATTTCATGCAAATCGTTATTGTCTGCATGACAAAGTTCTATTTTGTGGATTTTTTTGGTAAGTAAGAAATTGCCTGTTCTACAAGGAACGCATACACCACAGGACTCTTTCACAAAAAAATCGTTGATATTTTTGAGGATTTCCATTAAATTTCTTTTGTCGTTGAACACCATAAAAGAACCTCCGCTTCTCAGCCCAACTGCACTCATTTTTCTGGCATATACAATAGGGTCATCTAGATTGAATTGAATGTGATCGGCCAAAAGATTTTCCCCTGAAATTTCTCGATCAAAATCTATATTTGATAAAATTTCCCCTGCATATCCATTGAAGAGAATCATCCGGGGATTTTCAGCCTCTATGAGTTCTAGAAAATCTCTTAATTTCATACCCCATTCAATTTCGTATACGCCTGGCTTATTGCAATCACCTGAAACACTTAATAATTTTGTGCCGGGTGTCATGGGAGTTCCAATAGCTAAATATTTTTCGAGACCCATTTCAAGAATTCTGGGAATTGCACAAAGCGTTTCTACATTGTTCACAATTGTCGGTTTTCCTAAAAAACCTTTTTCTACAGGAAAATATTCTTTGGTACTCGGTTCTCCTCTTTTTCCTTCCATAGAATGAATGAGGGCTGTTTCTTCACCACATATATAGGCTCCGGCACCCATGTGTATGGAAATTTCAAAATTGAATCCTTCGATGCCCATGATACCTTTGCCCAGAAAAGCTTTTTGATTAGCTTCTTCAATGACTTTTTGGACCATATCCCGTAAATAGAAATACTCAGCCCTCAAATAAATAATTCCTTTGTCTGCGCCAATGGCATAGCCGGCAATGGTCATTCCCTCAATCAAAAGCGAGGCATATCGCTGCAATAAAACCCGGTCTTTAAAAGTTCCTGGCTCCCCTTCGTCGGCATTACAAATAATATATTTCTGATCTGATGAATTATGTCTACATAATTCCCATTTGACTCCTGTGGGGAAAAAAGCACCTCCACGACCTTTTAATCGGGAATCTTTAATAAGCTCGATCACTTCTTCAGGTGAAATTTTGACTAGTTTCTCTAGAGAGGATCCGGTAGTAAAATCTTTGAAGAAAATGGTTTTTTTTGTGCTTGGACTGTACCTGATATTTGTATCGGGTAGCTCGAATAGAGAATCTAAAGACTCGCCTTTTTTGAGGTGGCCAATAATAGCCCTGACTTTTTTGGGTGTGAGATTTGTAAAAGGGACAAAATTGATTAATGCAGCGGTTTCTTGATCACTTAATCCGATACAGGAAGTGAGGAACAAACCGAACATTTTATCGTTGCTCACTGTTTCAAAGGGAGTTCCACATTCTTTTTCAAAGGCTTTTTTTACCTTTTTGAATTTTTTGTGTTTTGAGGCGAGTGAAGTGTTTAAATAGATCGTATACTTTCCCGAATGTACCCGATGAAAGAAATGATAAAAAGTAATTACTCCTTCAAGTTCCATGCGAGACATGTGAAATTCTTCACAAATTTTTGTCATGTCATCATGACTGATAAATCGTCTTTTACGTTGAATATCCCACAGGACATTCATCAATTCGGTTTTTGACCGAGGAGGGGTTAGAACTGCCATAAGAATTATATATAGATATGATACAGCCGTAAGTAAGCTAATCACAAATTGTTTTCTTCTGATGTTCCCTATTGCTGCCCTTCTTTATAACAGCCCGACGTATATACAATAAATTTTAAGACACCTGAAGTGCCTTAACTCTTAATTCTTTCCCTTGAAGTAGTACTTTTAAATGACTATTGCAGTTTGGACAAGCATCATAAATAAAGTCCAAATTAAAAACGGTATCACAATCCATGCATTTCGCTTTGGCCTTAATAATGTCAATTTTCTTTTGAGATTTTTCTAAAATTGATTTTTCAACAGCCATTGGCCAAACAAATTCTAAAGCGTCAAATTCGATTCCGGCAAGTGTTCCGATTTCCAACTCAATGACATCGATTTTTTTCTTCTCCGATTTAGCGATTTCTTGTTCGGCTATTTTTACAATACCTAATGCAATTGACAGTTCATGCATAGTTCACCAATTTGAAATTGGTCTTACAAAATTAAGGATAAATAGGTGAAAAAGAGCAATAATTCTCTTGAAAAAACATGATAAATGTCATGTTTTAATGGCTATTTTAACTTGTTCTAAATTAGGTATTTAGCTTGATTTTTTTATCATTTATTCCTACATTTAAAGTAAGCTAATTTAGGGCTTTTCAAAATAAGGTCTTTTTTTAATTTTCTTGACTATGGCAACAAAAACAGAAGTAAAGGAAACGTACTACGAAAGCATTATCAAACAAGGCTATTCTCGTCGTGATTTTATGAAATTTGCCACCTACATGACTGCTTATATGGGATTGAGTAATTCTATGGTAGGACAGGTGGCCAAATCTTTGGAAACGACACATAGATTGCCGGTTATTTGGGAACATTTTCAAGAATGTACCTGCTGTAGCGAGTCGTTTATCAGGTCGAACCATCCCATTGTAGCCGATATTATCCTGGATAAAATTTCCTTGGATTATACCCTTACCCTCATGGCTGCATCCGGTCATCAGGCCGAAGCGGCCAAACACGCAACGATGGAAAAATACAAAGGAGAATATATTCTTTGTGTGGAAGGGTCTGTTCCGATGGGAGCAGATGGTAACTATTGTTGTATAGCGGGTAGATCTGCCAAAGATCAATTGTTAGAAGCGGCCGAAGGAGCCAAGGCAATTATTGCCTGGGGAAGTTGTGCTTCTAATGGTTGTGTACAAGCTGCAAAACCCAATCCTACAAATGCCACACCAATCCATAAGATTATTAGAAACAAACCTATCATCAGGGTTCCAGGTTGCCCGCCTATTGGTGAAGTAATGGCCGGTGTCATTGTGCATGTGGTTGCATTTGGAAGATTACCTGAATTGGATAGGATAGGAAGACCTAAAGCGTTTTATGCAAAACGTGTACATGACAGTTGCTACAGAAGACCTTATTATGACGCAGGATTATTTGCAGAGTCATTTGACGACCAAAATGCAAAAGACGGTTACTGCTTGTATAAAGTAGGATGTAAAGGACCGATGACCTATAATGCCTGTGGAACGATTAAATGGAATAACGGAGTGAGTTATCCAATCCAATCAGGACATGGATGTATTGGCTGTAGTGAAGCTAATTTCTGGGATAATGGTCCATTCTATGAAAGGCTCACCAATGTTCCGGGATTTAGCATAGAAAATAATGCAGATAAAATCGGTAAAGTGGCAGCAGGGGCTCTGGCCGGCGGTATTGCGTTACATGCAGTTGCTGCAAATGTCTCCAAACGCAAAGAATTGAGGGATAGAACCTCACGCGGAAAATCCAATTTAGATAATATAGACTCTTAAAACGCATAATATGTCAAATAGAATTGTTGTTGATCCTGTAACAAGAATTGAGGGTCATTTAAGAATAGAAGCTGAAATAAAAGACGGTAAAATAGTTGATGCCTTTAGCTCCAGTACCATGGTTAGAGGTATTGAGAATATTGTGAAAGGGCGTGATCCCAGGGATGTTTGGGCCTTTGTACAAAGAACTTGTGGCGTTTGTACTACGGTTCATGCACTCACCTCTGTAAGAGCTGTAGAAGATGCTTTGGGTATTAGTATTCCACAAAATGCAGAGCTGGTAAGAAATATAATGGAGGGAGCCTTGTATATGCATGATCACTCAGTTCATTTTTATCATCTGCATGCCTTAGATTGGGTTGATGTGGTTAATGCGTTAAAAGCAGATCCAAAAAAAACTTCAGAAATAGCACAAAGCATATCGAGTTGGCCAAAAAGTTCACCGGGATATTTTTCTGACATCCAAAAACGAGTTCAAAAATTTGTTGAAAGCGGCCAGTTGGGAATTTTTGCCAATGGCTATTGGGGACATCCCCAAATGAAATTACCTGCGGAGGTTAATCTTTTGGCCGTAGCTCATTATTTGGAAGCTTTGGAATGGCAAAAAGAGATTGTGAAAGTGCATACTATTTTTGGAGGTAAAAATCCGCACCCAAATTATTTGGTTGGAGGGATGGCATGTGCGATCAATTCTGAAAATCCAGGTGGTTTAAATGCAGAAAGATTGGCTTATGTAGGAAAATTATTACAGGAAGGAAAAGATTTTATTGAGCAGGTTTATATCCCTGATCTTTTGGCCATCGCCTCATTTTATAAAGATTGGGGTGCTATCGGACAAGGTTTTGGTAATTACATGTCTTACGGTGATTTCCCGACAAACGGATATGCAGATGTATCCAACTTTAAATTCCCTCAAGGAGTTATTTTGAACAGAGATTTAAGTAAGGTACATGATGTTGACCATAGAAATGGAGATATTGAAGAATTTATCAATAATTCTTGGTATGATTATCCGGAAGGTAATGAAGTAGGCAAGCATCCATGGGATGGTGAGACAAATTTAAATTATACAGGTCCTAAACCTCCTTATGAATTTTTGGATGTAAATGAAAAATACAGTTTTATAAAGACACCTCGTTGGAGAGGAAAGCCGATGGAAGTTGGTCCGTTAGCTCGTTTATTAGTGGGATATGGCCGAGGAAACAAAGAAATACAAGATGCTGTGAACGGAGCCTTATCACATCTTGATGTTCCCGTAGAGGCACTATTTTCGACCCTAGGCAGAACAGCTGCACGAGGAATTGAAACACAATTAGTTGCAAATTGGACCATGGAATTTTATAATAGCCTGATCAATAATATCAGAAATGGTGATGAAAGAATGGCGAACACCGAGAGTTGGGATCCAAAAACCTGGCCGGCAGAGGCTAAAGGCGTTGGATTTATGGAAGCGCCAAGAGGAGCACTAGCACATTGGATAAAAATTAAAGATGGCAAAACAGAGAATTATCAACAGGTTGTACCCTCTACCTGGAATGCTTCTCCCAGAGATCCCAACGGACAAAGATCCGCCTATGAATCTACTTTGATAGGTACACCGGTAGCTGATCCGGAGCTGCCTTTGGAGATCATTAGAACAATTCATTCATTTGATCCTTGCCTTGCTTGTGCGGTTCATTTGTACGACGAGCACGGAAAACATATTTCTCAGGTGAGTAATATTTCGAGCTGCTCTTAGAATTTTAAATAGATTATCATGAAAACCAAAAATTTTAAACGTGTTTATGTTTGGGAGTTACCGGTTAGAATATTTCATTGGATCAATGCCATGTGCGTATTCGTGCTAACTGTAACAGGTTTTATTATTGCAGATCCACCTGTATTGTTATCAAATGCTGAGGCAACAAACTTGCATTCATTCGGTGTAGTTAGATTTATCCATTTTACGGCAGCCTATATTTTCTTTTTCAACATGATTTTGCGCATTTATTGGTCGTTTGTGGGTAATCGATATGCTAGTTGGAAAGCTCTTTTCCCCTTTAATAAAAAAGGACTCCATAACATAGGCCATGTTTTGAAAATAGATATCCTTTTGCGTAATGAAAAGATCCATGATGTTAGAAATATTAGCATTGGTCATAATAGTGTGGCTTCGATCTCTTATATCGCGCTATTTATTCTTGCCCTGATCCAAGTTTTTACCGGATTTGCCCTTTATGCTGATACCTCGTCTTGGTGGTTACCCAAATTATTTAGTTGGGTAACTCCTCTTTTTGGTGGTGATTTCGGAGTTAGGCAAATCCATCATATCACCATGTGGGGCTTTATCTTTTTTACCTTTATCCATGTGTATTTGGTTTTTTATCACGATTGGTTGGAGGGAAGAGGAGAAGTGTCTTCCATGTTCGGTGGCTATAAATTTGTGAGCGAAGAAAGAGTTAAAAAGGATTTGGAAGATGCCAAACCTTCTCCTTTAGTTGAAGATTTAATACCTGAAGAATAAATTTTAATAGAATGAGAGAACAACCTTTGGCGGTGAGCAGTGATGCCTATTATTTTGAAAAAGATAAATCTGATAGTGTTTTGGTTATGGGTGTTGGGAATTACCTGATGGGTGATGAAGGTGTAGGGGTTCATTTAATTGAGGAATTATACAAAACCAAGTTGCCTGATCATATTGATTTATTGGATGGAGGAACAGGTGGATTTTTGCTGCTGAATTATTTCGAAACCTATCCTGCCATAATCATAGTTGATGCAACCATGGATGGAAAGGCAGAAGGAACCATAAACCTAATTAAACCAAGATTTGCAAGTGATTTTCCATCGGCCTTAAGCGTTCACGACGTAGGGTTAAAAGATATGATAGAATCTGTGTTTCTCATGGATAAAATACCGGAGTTATATTTGTTTACGGTCTCCATAGAAAATATGACACCTATGGAAGTAGGACTATCTCCTGATGTAAGGAAATCGATACCTAGTTTAATCGAACAAATTAAAATATTAAGTGAACAGATTACAAGTAAAGCATTAATTTAGAAATTGTAAAACTTTTATATCTGTTCATGACTTTCGAAATTACATTTAATGGTCAGGTACAAGGGGTCGGTTTCCGACCTTTTGTTTTTAATTTGGCGCAGGAATATGGTTTGAACGGGTTTATTTCAAACTATGAAAAGGGAGTTGTCATTCAGGTAAATGGAAGCTCGTCTATCGTTCGAGATTTTTATAATGACATCATTCAAAATCCTCCGGTCCTGGCCTTTATCAACCAAAGCGCGATTTTTGAGATCTCTGAGACTCATTTTGAGGGATTCGAGATCAGAAAAAGTTCTAAGGAGGAAAAGTTAAATTTACCTCTAACACCGGATTTTAGCATTTGTACGGCTTGTAAGGACGAAATTTTAGATAAAAAAAACCGTCGGTACTATTATCCTTTTACAACTTGTGTCAATTGTGGACCCAGATGGGCCATTACCAAAAATTTTCCATTCGATAGAGAAAAAACAACCATAGCTGACCATGGTATGTGTAAAGTTTGTTTAAATGAATACAGTACACCCACTGACCGAAGGTTTCATTCCCAAACAAATACCTGCTTCACATGTGGTTTTCAACTTTACCTTTACAAGGGCCAAAATGAAATGGTGGTGAATAGCCAAAAACAAATTTTTGAAGAATTGGCGAAACAAATTTTAAATGGAGCCATTATTGCCCTAAAAAACACATCCGGATTTTTACTTTGTTGTGATGCAAAGAATAATATTGCCGTAAAAAAATTGCGAGAGAGGAAGAAAAGGCCCAAGAAACCTTTTGCTGTTCTCTATCCCAATCTCAATCGTGTCAAAAATCATTTCGAAATCTGTCTGGAGGAAGAAGATCAGTTAAAAAATGCTGTCTCGCCCATTGTCATTTTATCTCATACTAAAACTGAAAATATATTAGTGCTAGATGAAATTGCTCCCGGATTAAACCAAATTGGTGTAATGTTGCCCTATTCGGGTATATTATCTGCTCTAATGAGTGAACTTCAAATTCCAATTGTGGCAACCAGTGGGAATATACATGGCTCACCTATTCTGGCTAAAAATAATGATGCCATTAGAGAATTGGCGGGAGTGGCAGATTTTTTTTTGATACATAACCTGGAGATTTTTAATCCACAAGATGATTCGGTGATAAAATTTTCTTCAAAAAATAAACAAAAGATCATATTTAGAAGATCACGGGGCATGGCTCCAACTTACTTTGGTACAGTTAAAAAAAGTAAGAAAGCCATTTTATGCTTGGGTGCTCATTTAAAAAGTACCATCGCATTTATGCCAAATGATCATTTATATGTGAGTCAGTATCTAGGCAATCTAGACCACTTTGATGTTTATGAAAGATTTACAAGAACTGCTTCCTACTTTATAGAACTCTTCGAACGAGAACCGGAATATGTTATGATCGATAGCCATCCTGCCTATCAAAGCTCGCTATTCGGAAAAGAACTTTTAAAAGAACTGGAATGTGATTTGAGGGAAATTCAACACCATAAAGCGCATTTTACTTCCGTATTAGGCGAACACCACTTGTTTGAGAATGACAAGGTATTAGGCGTAATATGGGACGGAACCGGATATGGTGATGACGGGCAGATTTGGGGAGGTGAATTTTTTTTATACCATGACAAAGAGATCGATCGATTGGAACATTTTGAATATTTTGATTGGTTAGCCGGTGATAAAATGTCTCTTGAACCCAGATTATCTTTGCTTTCTTTGGCCGATGAATCAATGGAAGATCTTGTGATGACGAAATTTACCAAAGAAGAATGGCAGTTATATCAAGTCTTGCACAAGAAAAATCGATTAAAAACATCCTCAGTAGGTCGATTTTTTGATGCGGTTGCTTCCTTATTAGGAATTTGCGATGTGAATAGTTATGAAGGGGAGGCGGCTATTTTATTAGAGAACCAATTAACTTCTATAAATTATATCGGAGATGGGTTTTATCTCTTTTTATCTGATGAAAAAAAAGTGTCTCCTAAACTCATTTTAAAAGCCATTTTTTTAGATTTAAAAAAGGGAATTTCCCGAGAAATCATCTTGTCTAAATTTATGGTTACCTTGGTAAAAATTGTTTATTGCATGGCAGAGAAATACAAGGTTAAAAATTTAGCCTTTAGCGGCGGCGTATTTCAAAACTCAATTTTAATAGATTTACTCATCGATTTAAAAGGAAACGACTATAATTTGTATTTTAACGAAAGTTTTTCTCCTAACGATGAAAATATTTCATTTGGTCAAATGATGTACGCTGTACATATCGAGAATTTAGGATCATGAAGCACTTAAACGAATATAGAAACCTTAAAGCAACAGAATCTTATTTAAAAAAGATAGGACAAGTTGTTACGCGCAATTGGAAGATCATGGAGATTTGCGGGGGACAAACACATGGATTTGTGAAAAATGGTTTGCTCGAAATGTTACCTCCTCAAATTCAAATGATTCATGGCCCCGGTTGCCCTGTTTGCGTCACTCCCTTAAACCTGATCGATAAGGCCATTGAATTGTTAGAAAGAGGTGTAATTGTTTGTTCCTTCGGAGATATGATCAGAGTGCCCGGAAGTAAAAAAAGCTTGTTGGAAACAAAGTCTAAAGGCGGAGATCTCAGAATTTTATATTCACCCCTGGAAGCGGTAACTATTGCAAAAGAAAATCCTGACAAGGAGGTCGTTTTTTTTGCTGTTGGTTTTGAAACCACTGCACCGGCCAATGCCCTTTCTGTTTTACATGCACAAAAAGAGGGAATCAAAAACTTCTCTTTACTGGTTTCACATGTACTTGTTCCTCCGGCAATGGAAGCTATTTTGGATGATGAATTCAGCAGTATTGATGCTTTTTTAGGGGCAGGCCATGTTTGTGCAATTATGGGGTATGAGGAATATGAACCTTTAAGTAGAAAATATAAAATACCAATTGTGATTACGGGTTTTGAACCTTTGGATTTGGTTCAGGGAATTTATCTGGCCGTTTGTCAGTTGGAAAATGGAGAAACAAAGGTTGAAAATCAATATGCCCGTGTAGTGCATAGAGAGGGAAATTTGCCCGCCAGAAAGATCATTGAACAAGTCTTTGAAGTAACTGATAGAAATTGGCGCGGCATCGGATTAATTCCGCAAAGTGGGTATAAACTTCGTGCCGAATTTATTGATTTTGATGCTGAGAAAAAGTTTAATGTACAAGAGATAAATTCACCTGAAAACACAAAATGTATAGCCGGAGAAGTACTCAGAGGGATTAAAAAGCCGAATGAATGTCCGGAATTCGGGAAAGGCTGTCATCCGAAAAATCCCCTGGGGGCACCCATGGTTTCTTCTGAAGGAGCTTGCGCCGCATATTATCATTTTTCAAATTTTTAAACTATGGAAGACCGGATTCAATTGGGTCATGGAAGTGGGGGTATCATGACAAAAGAATTGCTCGACGAACTTATTTTTGAGGCGTTTTCTAATCCCTATCTCGATAAAAAGCACGATGGATCGGTTGTGCATTTAAATGGAAAAGTTGCCATTTCTACAGATAGCTTTGTCGTTTCTCCTATTTTTTTTAAAGGAGGCAATATTGGGGATTTAGCCATTAACGGAACAGTAAATGACGTAGCGATGTGCGGAGCGATTCCCAAATTTCTGACACTTAGTTTTATCATAGAAGAAGGTCTTTTGATGACCGATTTCAGGCGAATTATCGAATCTATCAAAAGAGCAGCTGCAGAGAGTAAGGTAGAAATCATTACCGGTGATACCAAAGTTGTAGAGCGAGGAAAGGGGGATAAAATTTTTATCAATACAACCGGTTTCGGACCCATACATCCCAAGGCCAATATTGCCATCGATAGAATTAGAGAAGGAGATAGAATTATTGTGAATGGTAATATTGCTCAGCACGGTATTGCGATTATGTCGCAAAGAGAAGGACTTTCATTTGAATCTGAAATTGAAAGTGATACGACTCATTTACATGAATTGGTCGAAGATCTGTTAGACGCATTTGGCGAAAAGATCAAACTGTTTAGAGATCCTACCCGTGGAGGTGTGGCCAGTGTTCTATCGGAAATTGCAGAAGAAACTACCCTGGGAATTTCTTTGATTGAAAATAATTTACCAATGGATAAACAGGTGAAAGCCGTATGCGAATTATTGGGATTAGATCCGCTTTATGTGGCAAATGAAGGTTTGTTTTTGGCTATTGTCGATCAAGAAATTGAGTCAGATGTTCTCGCACTTATGCGTTCAAAAAATAAAGGCAAAAATAGTCAGACAATTGGTCAATTCACCTCAGATCATCCTAAAAAAGTAGTCATGAAAAGTGTGATAGGCGGGAAAAGAATTGTCACGCCCTTGCTCGGCGAACAATTACCCCGGATTTGTTGATAGCAGCCAATAAACCCCAATGATCAGCGCAAAAATACCGCCCATCAACCTGATACCATTGAAAAAATATTCGTTGTGCTCATTTTTGGCAAAGTTGGAAATATTTCCAATGACTGCTGCATAGGCAACCATGGCAATCAATATTCCCAGCGCAAATCCGGCAATGTATGACAAAGCATCACTTGTATTTTCAAATCCTAAAACGGGTAAAAACAAAATAAAATGCGCTATACCTGCCAGACCATGTAGGAAACCAATTAAGAATGAGCTCAGTAATTTTTGTTTCTTTTCGGGTTCATGGACATGCGAATGCCCATTTTCATGCGTATGCTGATGCCGATGGGTATGTATCTTGGGATTTTTGGCGTGAATATGAAGGTGTTTATGATTTCTTTTTTCTTTAAAAATCTTGTACAAAGAGGCAACTCCGATGAAGATCAATACAATTCCCACCAATTGTTCGCTATAGTTCGAAATTTTCTCAACAGGGATCAATTCTCTAAAGAAGTAGAACAAAAGTCCGATCACAATCATCCCGGCCAAATGTCCAAACCCCCAAAAAAGACCAACTTTCCATGCTTTTCTTTTTGTCTCAATCGCAAAAGGAGTGACAGCTGCCAAATGATCCGGACCCGCTAGTACGTGTAAAATGGAAGCGAGTAAACCTGCTAAAAATGTAAACTGCATAGTATCTATTAATTAAAATTAACCCATTAGATGTCTTTTTGCCGCTCGGCCCAAAAATCGCATTTTTTCTTTTAAACTGAATCGAGCTAAGTTCACTTTCACCACTCCTTTGGTCATATAGGTTTTTTTTGAATAGTCTATATTGACGTCTACAATAATGGGTTGCTCCCTATTGGGATGATTAAAAATCGCCTTCATTTGCTTGTCGAGATCCAGATCATTTCGAATAGGATAATACGCAGCACCCACTGCATCAGCAATTCCCTTGAACTTAACATCACCTATAATAGTGGCCACTTTTCTTTTTAGCGGAATTTTTTGGAATTGGGAAATTTGACCTAATTCTCCATCATGAAAAATAAAATAAATGACACCTAATTTTTGAGTTGAAGCGGTTAAGGTTTCCAATCCCGTCATCAAAAAACCACCATCACCCACAATACCAATCACCTGATTGTTTGGGTTGTGTAATTTAGCTCCTATTACGGCAGGAACACAAAAACCCATACAATTAAAATCTGTAGGGGAAACAAAATGTTTGGCTTTGTTTACGGGCAAAAGTTCAGCAGCCAAATAAGTATGTTTGCCATCATCAACTACAAAAAAAGTATCGTCATTGGTGTGTTTGGTCAGGGCATTAAAAAAATGACCCGGACTTACTTTTTCTTTATTTTGAGTTACATTCCACTCTTCATGATAGGCCTGTTTTTCTTTTTTTATCAATTCTTGTAGTTCTTTTGAATCTCTTTTTACCGCTTTGGTTTTTAAAATTTTAGCTAAGATTTCCAAAGCTTCTTTGGCATCGGCTTGTACGGCAATTTTTGCGGGATAATTTTTATGAAATACGGTTTGATTGATGTCTATATGAATAAGGTCCTCCGGAACAGTTACGCCAAAGCTTCCCGTTCCTATTTCAGAAAATCGAACACCAACAGCTAGCAATGCATCACAATTTTTGAACGCTTTTTGACACGCAGGAACAGAGTTTGGTCCAAATCCAAATCCAGTATGCAGAGGGTGTTTAGCAGGGAAGGAGGCCTTTCCTTGGAGGGTTGTTGACACGGGTGCTCCAATTGACTCGGCAATCTCAATGAGTTCTTTGGTAGCTCCGGCAGCACCCCAACCTACATAGATACCCGGGTTTTTAGATCGGGCCAATAGTTCTGCAGCAGCCACCAAAGCGCTATGGTCAAATTCCGGATTGTCAATACTTTTTTTATACGCCAGCAAAGATTTTACCTCGCCTTTGAACATTTGAATTTCTGTTGGGATCTCAATAAAAACAGGACCCGGTTCTCCTGAAGTAGCAATGTCAAAGGCCTTATAAATAGTCGAAATCGTTTCCTCATGAGAGGTAATTTTAAAATAAGCTTTGGTAATTTCTTTGACCAAATTACCTTGATTGAGTTGATGCAATTGATATTGTCTTCCCGTATCTAATCTTGTACCTCCGGAAATGACCAACATGGGAATTCCATCTAAATACGCTTCCCCAATTCCACTCATGGCATGGGTCGTCCCGGCGGCAGGTACAATTATTAAAGTGCCTATATGATCTGAAGTACAGGAAGACCCCAAGGCCATAAAGGAAGCCCCACCTTCATGCGTAACCAAAACAGGTTCTATGTTTTTGGAATTGTTTACTTCGTCGTACAATTCGATATTATGTACTCCGGGTATACCAAAAGTAAATTTTACACCTATTTGCTCCAAGGCATAAACAGCTAATTGTGCTCCGGTTTTTTGCATATATCTAGTTTTAATTTTTTTTTGTGATATGATCGGCTGCTTTCTGTGCTGTATAAATACAGGTCGTGAGAAAGGTCCCTTCTAAAGCTCTTTTTCCATGAGATCCACCGCCACCAAAACCGGCTGCTTCTCCCACGGCGTATAAATTGTCAAAAGCCTTTTGTTCGTTATTTTCATTCGGTTTAGTAAGTACTTGCGATTGTAAATTGGTTTGAATTCCACCTAAACTTTTTCTCGATAGGATAAATTCTCTGATGGCAATTAGCGGGTAAGCTCTTTTTTGATTCAAGGGCTGAGGTTTTAGGGTACGTGCTTTATCCCCTTTATATGTTCTGGCTTTGCTAATCAATCTGATTTGTTCATCCTTAAAGGGATCTTTTCCCTTTTCAAAATTCGCGTCATAACTTCTTATGGATTTTCTTAGGGTATCAACTTCCACGTCATTCGTCCCGGTGAGTGAATTCATTTTTTCAGCCAATTCTTCAATAGTGTCAGCCACAAGATAATTGGGTGAATCCTTTTCCAGGGACCGGATCAGTTTTTTATTGCCAAACAGGATAGACGACAAAAATCCAAAAAGATTCTTGTTTCTGATCCCATCATTAAATTCGGCCCCCGAAACGGCCAGTTCTTTATACGCTATTTTTTTATTTAAGACTTGCCAAGAATATTGCTTTTCCTGCTCGCAAATTCTCGTGACCAAATATCGGGTATCATAAGCTGTTACTAAAGGTCTTGGACCAATTCTTTCTCCCCTGTAATTTAACCACAATGCCGATTTTGGAGGAACTAAACTGAGCCCGTGGTTTTCTCTTTTGGGATAGGGATGAGGAATTCCTGCGGCATAATTCCACATGAGGTCTAAATGGGTAATATGTCCGCCCAATTTTTCCACTTTATCATGAATGATGCCATCAGAATATTGGTGAGAACCATTTAAAATATTTTCCGGTGGCAGATTCCATTCTTTATGCCAATGTTGTTTTACTTTTTCTATGTTTCCATTGATTCCACCGGTGGCGACCACAAATTCATCAGCTTCACAAATAAAGTCTTGCTCAGATTTTTCATCAACCCCTTTAATAGCCGAAATATTTCCATTATCGACTTGAAAATCCTGAACAAAATGTTGAAAATGGAGGCTGAGGTTTTTAAAATTGGGATGTGATTTTAAGGACGAAATAATGGCTTCCATCAATCCATGTCCTGTGCCCCATACCATGTGAAATCTGGGAACGGAATTGCCTGGAGTATCCAGGCCTCTTTCCACCCAATGCACGATGGGGAAAAACTTAATTTTTCTCATTTTCAACCACTTGTAGAGTAAATGATTTTCTTCGATAAAAGATTTCGCCCAAATCTTTCCCCATTTTTCGTCCTGATCAAATTCTGCGAAGGAAAACCAATCCTTGATGGCGTTTTCAATATTGTCATTAATTTTTGAAAATTGTTGCTGGGGGGAGTTCACAAAAAACATTCCTCCAAAGGATTCTTTCGCCAAACCACCAAAATTTTCCTCTGCATCACGGTCAAAAAGCATTATTTTTTTTCCGGAATCCAGTAATTCCAATGCCGTAACAATACCGGAAATTCCTCCGCCAATAATGGCGATATCAGTGGAATAGTTCTTTGGAAGATGAGGTGTCAAATCTGAATGATTACAATGAGCTTAATTTACCAAATTATCCCAATTTGTCACTGCTTGTTGGATAAAAATTCCTGTAAAAGCAACACTTACAATTAATTTTAGCGTGGTAGAGGCTAGAAAACCGAGAAAACTTCCTATGGCGGCTTTGATCGCACGTTTTAGATTTCCGGAATCGTAGATCATTTCACCAATAAATGCGCCAATAAATGCCCCAATGATGAAACCTAAGGGTATGGGAACGATTAGGCCAATAATTAAGCCAATTGTTGTGCCGTAAGCACCGTATTTTGTACCGCCAAATTTTTTCGTACCGATGGCGGGAATGATATAATCCAAAACTTGAATCAGGATAGAAATGAACAAAGTAATGCCCAAAACCCAGAAATTCATTTCGATAGGGGAGGTTAAATAAAGAAGTAAAAGGCCTATCCATCCCATAAAAGGTCCCGGTAAAACGGGTAAAAGTGCCCCGGCTATTCCGATCAGGCAACAGATAAAACCAACAATGAGCAAAAATATATCCATTGGAATTTATTGGGCTTAAAAAGTATGAATTTTATTTTAATTCTTGAAGCTGTATTCTGTTTATTATAAAGGCTTTTATAGGGTAATTTATTTTCTAAAACAGTATATTTGAGTGTTTTTCAATGCTATAATTATTTTAAAATCTTGATCAATGAAACTGTTTTTGAGTGTATTCGCCCTTTTGTTTCTGATTTCTTGTAAAAAGGAAAATCCCGAACCTATTGTTCAAAAAACTTATCCAATAGAAGCTTTTTACAAAAACCTTCGAATAGGTGGAGGTAGTTTTTCTGAAGATGAAACTAAACTTTTGGTTCACAGCGATGCTTCAGGGATTTTTAATGTATATGAAATCGACATGGCTACTGGTGAGCAAAGTCAAATTACAAAATCTGAAAATGAGTCGTATTTCTCGGTAGATTATGTTCCCGGTTCCGGTGAGATCATCTACTTTGCCGACAAAGGAGGAAACGAAATAGATCATTTATATGTATTAAAAAAGGACGGATCGAGTGTCGATCTGACTCCTGGTGAAAATGAAAAAGCAGAATTTAAAGGTTGGAGTGACGATAAAAAGTCGATGTTTTATTTGTCGAATAAGCGAGATGCCAGATTTTTTGATTTGTATAAAATGGCTATCGAAAATTGGAATCCGGAGCTGATCTATGAAAATAATGACGGTTTAGATATTTCCTCAATTTCTCATAATGAAAACTATTTCTCTTTAGGTAAATCGATTACAACTAGTGAGGATAAATTGTTTTTATACGACAGGTCTGCGAAAAAAATGAAAGAAATATCAGAGGAAAAAGGCAGTTATAGCGGTTCAGGATTTAGCAAAGACGACAAGTATTTTTACTACTTAACCAATGCGGGTAAGGAATTTACGTATCTGGTTGCCTATGAAATAGCTACTGAAAATAGAGAGATACTCTTTGAAACCAATTGGGATTTAATGTACAGCTACTTAAGCGAAAATGAAACGTATCGGGTCATAGCCGTAAATGAGGACGGTAAGAATAGTTTGATCATCAGAAATAATAAAGACGGTAAAGAGATTGAGGTGCCGGATTTCGCGGATGGGGATATCGCCGCTGTAAATATCTCCGATTCTGAAAATTTGATCCGAATGACAGTTTCAACGTCTACATCTCCGGGAAATATTTACGTTTACAATTTAGAAACAAAAGATCTTAAAAAATTAACCGAAACCTTAAACAAGGATATCGATCCGAATGATTTGGTCTCAGCTGAAGTTGTTCGATTTAACTCTTTTGATGGTATAGAAATTCCTGCCATTTATTACAAACCAAAGAACGCTTCAAATTCCAATAAAGTTCCTGCCTTGGTCTGGGTTCATGGAGGTCCCGGCGGTCAATCCCGCATGGGTTATTTTTCACTTATCCAGTTTCTGGTTAATAATGGCTATGCTATTTTAGCGGTTAACAACCGCGGAAGCAGCGGTTATGGAAAAACATTTTACACCATGGACGACCTAAACCACGGAGATAAAGATTTAAAAGATTGTATTTGGGGTAAGAAATGGTTACAATCTCAAGACTATATTGATGGAGATAAAATAGGCATTATTGGCGGTAGTTATGGCGGTTATATGACTATGGCGGCCATGGCCTTTGCTCCGGATGAGTTTAAAGTTGGGGTAAATATTTTTGGAGTAACCAATTGGGTAAGAACACTTAAATCGATTCCCCCGTATTGGGAATCTTTTAGGGAATCTTTGTACAAAGAGCTCGGAGATCCTTTTTCGGCAGATTCTACAAGACTATACAATATTTCACCTTTGTTTCATGCTGAGAATATTAAAAATCCGGTGATGGTCTTGCAGGGAGCTAACGATCCCAGGGTACTGCAAATTGAATCGGATGAAATGGTGGATGCCATGGAGAAAAACAATGTTCCGGTAAATTATATTGTTTTCCCTGATGAAGGTCACGGATTTGTAAAAAAAGAAAACGAGATAAGAGGTTACGGATCAATTTTGATTTTTTTGGATGAATATTTAAAGGGGGAAGAGGAGATCACCGTGAAAGATTAGCAGAGTTTTTTATTTAAAAACTTTCGCTAACCCTTTTGACTCATGGATTTTATCATTGATTTTTAACAAAAAATAGTAATCAGTTAAAATATTTGTACTTTCACCCAATGGTAATCATTTCAAATGTTTAAATGGGGCATTTTTGGACTGGCTTTGCTTACTTTGCTTTCATGCGAAATAAGCACGAATCCCCATAAAACAAGTTATCAAAAGTCTTTAGATACAATTTTAGATCTCGGTTCGGTAGATGCCTATCCGCTTTTTGAAACATGTCAGAATTTTGATACCTCAACCCAAAATTATTGCTTTGAACAGACTTTAAAAGAAGAATTGGAGGAGCGGTTAAACGAGCGTATTTTTGAAGTTTACAACGAGTTTAATGATACCATCTACGCACAAATAGGATTTGAAAATACAGGGAAAATGTATGTAAGAAACTTGCAATTATCGGACCTTGTGAAAGAAGAAATTCCTGATTTTGATAAAGTTTTTAGGGAAGAAGTGGAAAAATTTCCAACACTTTTGCAATCTTCTACCGAAAGAGGAATTCCCGTTCATTCTATTTTTACGTTGCCTATCATCATCAAAGTAAAGTCTTGATTTATTTTTGATAATTTCTGTCTTTCCAAGTAAAACCGAATAAAGATCTAGATCCAATAAGTACGTTCAAGAAAGGATAAAATATGCTCGCAGCAAAAAAATATAAAGGAGATAATGTTTTTTCGATTAAT
>CAZWAN010000035.1:0-26691 GCA_964631875.1 uncultured Flavobacteriaceae bacterium | reverse complement strand
AAATATTTCATTTTGATACACTTGTTTTTAAGGATTTAGGATTACTGAAACATTATCAATATTGGCAGATACGATGCATCCTGCATCTCCTCCACAAACAGCTTCAATTAAGAACGAAATTCCAGATGAAACATCAGTTCCGGCAGGTATTGTGAATGTTCCTGTAAAAGTCGTCCAGGAATCACTTAAAGTAGGTCCAGGATTAAAAACGTGCGTAAAAGAAGCGCCCGTTGATCCTTCCCCAAAAAGCAGGACATTAAAAACAGCACCAGGTTGTACAACTGATCCAATATGATCAAATTTGATTTGAACAACATCTCCTGCTGAAACTGTGCCTACGCCAATTCTTTCTTGTTTGAAGGCAGGATTACTTGGGCCGTTGGTTGTAAGTTTGCCAGACCAGGAACCTCCATTATTAATGGTATTATCCAAAGTTGCTGTACCACCATTTTGAAATAAACTCCAACAAGTATCTGTTCCAGACTCGAATCCACCATCTGAGACTAAGTCTCCAGCAGGAGGAGTACAATCTGGATTACCACCGCCGCCATCACCATAAAGCTTCAGGTCATCAAAGTAATAGGTATCGGTATTGTTCGCATTTAGATCAAAGAAAATAACAATTTTATTGAATTTATTACTGTTCTCAGCTGCAAATGGGAATGTTAATTCTTCCCATCCGCCGGTGACTGAGGTGGTAAGGAATTGCTCTGTATTATTGCCGGGATTTCCTATTTCTTCTAATTTAATTCTAACTTCGGTATTTGCTCTACCAGACCAGACTTTAATTTTTAATCCGTCATTGGCATTAAAATCAAGTTTTCCATCTAGATCGAATTGGTTATTATCCCAGGGATTATTACCAAGTTTAGTGATCTTACCCACCTTACAAGAATTATTCACTGAATTAGCAACATCAGGGTTGTCAATCCATTCAAAATCAGCACCATCCTCAATAAAATTAGGAGTTTGATCAGTTAGGAAGGTCATGTTAAGATCTGTTGCACTAATTGACTCAACAGTTTCAGCTGTACAGTCATCACCTCCGCCATCACCGTAAAGCTTCAAATCATCAAAGTAATAGGTATCGGAATTGTTCGCATTTAAATCAAAGAAAATAACAATTTTATTGAATTTATTACTGTTCTCAGCTGCAAATGGGAATGTTAATTCTTCCCATCCGCCGGTGACTGAGGTGGTAAGGAATTGCTCTGTATTATTGCCGGGATTTCCTATTTCTTCTAATTTAATTCTAACTTCGGTATTTGCTCTACCAGACCAGACTTTAATTTTTAATCCGTCATTGGCATTAAAATCAAGTTTTCCATCTAGATCGAATTGGTTATTATCCCAGGGATTATTACCAAGTTTAGTGATCTTACCCACCTTACAAGAATTATTCACTGAATTAGCAACATCAGGGTTGTCAATCCATTCAAAATCAGCACCATCCTCAATAAAATTAGGAGTTTGATCAGTTAGGAAGGTCATGTTAAGATCTGTTGCACTAATTGACTCAACAGTTTCAGCTGTACAGTCATCACCTCCGCCATCATCAGATTTATATAGCATAAAGTCATCAATAAAATACGTTTGTGTGGTATTCGTGTTTAATTCAAAGAAGAAAATGATCTTATCGTATTTTCCACTCTCACCACTTGCAAAGTCAAATGTCAATTCTTCCCAGGCATTAGCTGTGGTTGTCTTTGCTCCAATTTCTACATTAATATTGCTGTTTGTTTTGTCTTCAAGCTTCACTAAGACATTAGTTCCAGCTACTGGAGACCATACTTTCATTTTAAACCCAGAATTATTATTAAAGTCAAACTTCTCGCTAAAATCAATCTGATTATTTGCAAAAAGTGCTCCACCATTTCGATCTATTTGACCTACTTGGCAGGATGTATTTACTAAATTATCAGTATCTGGATTTTGCACTGTGGTTAAGACAGCATCAAATGAACTAATTCGATCTCCGGGGTCCGTTTGGAAAGTCAAATTAAAATCAGCAGCATCAAATGATTGTGTGGTTTCTTCCTCACATGGTTTTGCGGGGGTTTCAATTTGAGAGACATCGTCAAAATAGAAAGTACCTGCCTTAGTACCTGGACCATCAACAAATATGGTCATTCTTACATATTTGTTAGATGAATTAAAATCAAATGACAACAATTCCCATCCGGTTCCTCCATGACCGGTAGTTACTTCGATATCTGGCCCGGTACCTTGTTCTAATTTTAATAAAATATCAACCGGAGAATCTGACCAGAAATTCATTTGAATTGATTTATCTGTAGTTAGGTCTAGTTGGGTTCCAAGGTCAAAATTAATACCTTCATAGGTAGCTCCGCTGTTGGTTATCGCTCCAACTTTAGTTGCTTTGTCATTAGATCCTGAAACATCCGGATTATCCACTATTTCAAAAGAAGCTCCATTAAAAGCAGCCACATTATAGGCTACATTGGGATCATCGAAAGTAATAGGTAAAGTAATTGGATTTGGAATACTAATTACGATGGTATCCTCAAATGTATTTGATGCGCCAGACACACTAGTTGCTTTAAGGGTTACCTTATAGGTTCCATTTGCAAATGTTTTTATTGGATTTATTTCTGTTGAGGTGGCACCGTCTCCAAATGTCCACAAATAGGTTCTGGCTTCAGATGAGATATTGATAAAAGTAACTGTTCCTGAATTTTCGTTCAAGGTATACGTAAATCCTGCTTCAACTTGAGGCAAAATTGTATCATCATCGTCATCGCAGCCGAGGACAGCTATAGCTAAAATCAAAAATGAAAACTTGATTGCTTGCTTTAAGAATTGTTTCATAACCTTATATTATTAATTGTTTGTTCTATTATTTTTATATACCCTCACATAATCAATCAACAGGTTTTGAGGAAAAGCAGTCTCATTAGAAGGAGAACCTACGAATGAACCTCCAACAGCAAGATTGAGAACGATGTAGAAAGGTTGATCAAAAACCCATTCACCAGGAACATCTTCCGGTTTAATTTGATTATATAAAACATCATCTACATAGAAGTTTATATACTTTGGCCCCCATTCTATACCAAATACGTGAAAACCAGTGTCGAAACGATCATTTATTAGATCATATGATTTTGAAATGGCCTGTCCACCAGAATAGCCCGGACCGTGTAATGTACCATGGGTTATTGAGGGCTGTTGCCCGCGATATTCCATAATGTCAATTTCACCACAATTCGGCCATTGCACATCATCAATATTTTTCCCTAATAACCAAAATGCTGGCCACATTCCCGTACCGTAAGGAAGCCTCATTCGTGCTTCGAAACGTCCGTATTTTTGATCGAATTTTCCTTTGGTCAATATTCTGGCAGATGTGTATGATGACCCTTTAAAGTCCTCTTTTTTAGCGGTTATAATTAGCACGCCATTTTGCACTGTAATATTCTCAGAGCGGTCTGTATAATACTGAAGTTCATTATTTCCCCAGCCAATACCGCTTGGGGTACCTTCACCATTACCAATATCATAACTCCATAAAGAACTGTCAATGGGGCCGTCGACCTCGAACTCTTCTTGCATAACGAGTTCTTTAAAATTGGCTACAGTTTGCGATTCTTCATAAGAACAACTGCAGATAACCAGAATCACTGATATAAAAATCGATAAACTAAAAGATCTCAGTTTAGTCTTTATTTTAAATTTATCTATTAAATTCATGTTTGTTTTTTTTAAATCAATTTTACTATTTGTGCAAATAAATATTATCGACATAAAAGTTCGAAGGTCTTGGGGATATATCTCCTAAGGCATCAAATATTATTTGTCCAAGATTACTTCTGTTCGCTAAACTAGTAATGTCTATTTCAACACTAATCCAATCTCCTGAAACAAGGGCAGGAGTGCTGCTGTTTGAAAGTGTAAAAGATACGATAGAATTGTCTCCACCGCCAAATTCATCATCAGGGCCAAAATCAACAAGGTTAATTCTTAAAGTAGATTCCGGATCAAAACTATTAGGAATAAAAATGTCCAGGTGCATTCTTGTCATTTCAGAAGCATTTATTGTTGGTACATTTTGATTAAATTCTATACCTACAAAGTTGTAATTTTCATAATTCAAGACATTGTCTCCATTTACCACAAAATCGTTTGAAGTTGTTGTTTGGAAAGGCTCATAGTAACCATTATAAAAATCAACGGGTACATTCGTATATACATCACTAAAAATGGATATGACCTCATTAGGGTCAAATGGTGGTATGGGCGCAGGAGTGAATTGTCCAATTACTTCTATATTTAATGATCCTTTTGCTTTTACACCATCTAAAATTGCTGTAATTTCTGCGCGGCCTTTACCAACAACAGACACAATTCCCAGCTCACTTACCCTGGCCACATCAACATCTGTAGAACTAAAGGTAAAGTAACTTGGAGCTGCTGAAACCGTTTCATTTAAACCCGAGCCCATATTAAAAGTTTGGGTTAAACCTGAGCTCAAATCAATTTTAGAACCTATAAAAGATGTTTGTTCAATATCTTCACCATGCAGAATGGCCGGTTGGGGTTGCGCGATGGTGCCCAGCTTTTCAAATTGCAGCTCGTCTATCCAAAATGTAAAACCATTGTTATTTTCCGGTCCGGCTGCATACCAAAACATTCCTTTTTCAAGGGTAAGTTTATACGGATCAGGAATGGGAATGACATATTTGGTCCAGGTTGTGTTAATTCTTAAATTTTGTTTAGTGACTGCAAATTTATTTTCAAGAAAATCAAAACCAAAACCTATAGTATTAATGGTAGCTGCTTGAGAGCCCATTGCATAAAAAGTAAGCGCGTCATATTCAGTAAGATTTCTACCAAAATAGTCAGGGAAAATAGCTCCGGCATAAGAACCGGCAGGGTCGCCAAAGTTGGGTACATCAAATCTCATTGATGCGGTTCCATCATATTTGTTATTGGTATCTATACTCAAAGCGTTTTGCTTGGAACCATCGAAAGGTAAATATTCCAATCCACCACTAAAACCATCGATAAATACTTCCCCTGTATTTGGAAAAGTTGCGAATACTGCTTCATCTGATAGATCTCGTTCACAGCTTACATTAACAGTAAAAATCAACCCTAGCAGGAGGATAATTCTTAAATAAGTAATTTTTCTGAGTTTCATTTTTCTATTATTTTATTTTCCAATATTGATATGAATATATGTTCTAATTTCCCACTCTGTACCATTATCAAATCCTACCGGACTTACAATGGGGTCAGTTGCAAATTCATTGCGAACATTTGGAAGATAGCGTGGCGAATATTGGTCGAGTGAACGCCAGGTACCTCGAATTCCAATCATCGTATTTGGCAGTATGAACCAATCCGGTTTCCCGAGCGTCGTGGAAAGGTCCAGCATGAACTGTAAGGGAAATGTGAGGTTAAAGTCACGGTGGTAATCATACGGACCCCAGTCATTTATTTTTACTGAATTAATCAATTTAAATTTCTTGTAAATCATTCTTATGTCGCCACCAAAACGCTCTATCAATCTTTCGTCACTACCGTTGGCTTGTGCTGTACCGAAGTAAACATTTGCAATTAATCCAAAATCGGAATTGATTTTTGAAACAATTCGGGTATTTGACTCCCAAAGGTCTTGCGCAGGTGCTGCACCAGGGAAGGCAAAAGTTGTTCGTCCATCAGGAAAGATACCAATGGCGGCATCTAGTGAGGTTGGATGATGACGGTAAACAAAGCCCGTATTAAAGGCAAATTTAGCATCCTCCGCCCGGTCATTATCCCATTCATACATCCATGTTGCCGGAGTTGGATCGTATGTCAGCAATATTTCTCCGGCGGTTGTTTCCCTATTCCATCTTACAGCAAAAGGATCATCCTGTATATTTCTGAGCCTTCCCGGTGCTTGCACATCACCGGGCATTGGGTCAACAAGAGGTCTTTGCCATAAAAAATTTGGAGCGATCTGTAAATTTCCGATGGTATAAGTAAAACCGGTTAGAAAGTTCGATTGATTTCCACTTCCCGTATCTTTAAGTCTCCAACCTGTAAATGTTTTCGTGTAATCAGCTCCACCGTTTGCTACTAATCCCATCACTGCCCCTTGTGCGTACCAATTGAAAGCACCGGCGGAATAAGTTATTTTTGCTTTTCCACCCCAGTTATCCTCAGAATTTATTTTATCGGTATAGACGATGTATTTTGAATCTGATTCTGGTGAATTTGGGTCATAGTTTGGATTATTTTCTGCAATCTGAAATTCCCTGCCATTTAAGGGTCGTCCTCCCCAGATACCTCCGATTTCAATTCCCAAGGATCCAAATTCTCTTTTTACATGGAGTGTTGCTCTTTTTGTTCTTGGAAGGGGAATCGCAATCGAGGAAACTGCCGCTTGAGCGTCTGCGATATCGTTGTGATAAACTGCGGTAACATCAAATTTTCCTATCGTCCGACCATATTTTAGCAGTATCGCCGGGTTTGCACCCCACCAGAGCTGAGGCCCAAATGCAGCCTTAAAACCATCTATGGCTCTTTTACCATCAAATTCAAAACCAATTATTTCTCCGTTGTAAATATCTAAATTTGGACCATAATTTGCTTCCGGATATAAGCCAAAAAAGTCTCCCTCATAACCCCAATGATAATGCCCTGTTCTGTAAAATCCTCTAAGGTCAAAATCTTTAGCATTCCATTCATATTCAGCACTATATACTTGAACCCTATTGATATCGGAGATTTGCAGGTTACCCTCATCTGTATTTACGGATCTAGTTCGTGCTCTGTTTTCATAAAAGATTTCATCAATAGGATTTTCTGCAACATTTCCCACAATATTAACATTTACCTCTGCACGCATATTTGAAGTTGGATTCGCTTCTACACCAATATAAAAAGACTCCATATGATCAAAGCCAAGCTGATTTGGATAGATTTGATAATCCGCATCCGGTTCATCGGGGGTAGTGATTAAACTACCACCCGTATTAAAAGTTGTAAATTCAGCCCTCAAATTACTGATGGCTAGTTTTTTAGTGCTAATTGCACCTAAGGCGGCCGCATCTCCACGTGCCCTCAGAACAGCATCTGTCAATTCAATATTGTTAAAATAATTATCAATAAATGTCAGTGTCATGCCCTCTTCGTAAGGATTTAATTTATGAGCTTCTTTTAGAGCATAATAAGCGGCTCGGGGGTATAAATCATAGAGGCCTCTTTCATCGGTAGGACCCTTCGCACAAATCCCAAACCATTCTTCGTTCATATTGTTTTCAGTACCATCCACATCAAATTGATAGCCTCCATTATACCAAGAAGCATTATTATCATGAACATCTGCGTTTTTTCTGTCGTCAAAACCAAATTTCCACCAGCCATCACTAAATTGGAAGGTAAATCCTCCGACTGAGTTGTTGGCTTTACCTAGACCAGAGGCATTTTCATAGATCTCCTTCCAATTTCCAACCATATAATAGGCTTGAGATTTTTGGTCTTCTGTATTGCTTACGGCATTAAAAGCATCTGCACCGAACTCGGTGAACATAATTGGTTTATTCAATTTATCCCTTACCAATTCAAACATATCTCCAAATGAAACGCCCCGATAAGCATTAGTACCGTATATATCTATGTCTTCACATTCTTCAGCAATAATATCAATGAACAAAACATCGCCATTACATATAGCTACAGGGTGCGATTGATCAATTGCTTTTATTTTTCTAGCCGCCTCGTTCATTAGTTTGTACATTGGTCTTCCTCTCTTTTCACCTACATACTGTTTTTCTTGCTCATCATCCGGAAAATCTTCAGTTTCAGCTCCAGCCCAAAAAAGGCCATAATTATTTTCGTTTCCCAACAAATACATTAAAAGACCCGGTGTATTGCCATATTCTTTTACCAAAATATCAATTTCGTTTAAGAGGTATTCTTGAGTTCTGGAATCAGCATAATTAGTTACAGGAGTCCAAACACCATTCAGGGTTAATCCATAGCGTCCAAACGAATGGTTAAGCATCGTATAAATACCATAATTTTCGTAGATATATTGTATCCATCTAGCAGGAACACCCGTATATTGTCGGATCACATTAACATTCATATTTTTTAAGAGCGACATTTCAGAATCAAGTCCTGCTTTTATTATATCATCTGATTTATTCCAGAAATCGGCATTTACTGTATTTGTACCGATAGGTATATAATCCCAGTTCATACCATTGATCATAAAATCATTTCCATTAACAACCAATTTCATTCCCTCTTCGCTTTTAACGACAGACACCTCACTAACTTGAGCAAATCCCGTTGAAACGATTAAGAAAAGTACAAGTCTTATAAAATTGTTTTTCATCATGTATATAATTTAAGAAGGTCACAAGAATTTTAATGGAATTTGTTTGGATGAAATAATTCAAGTTTTAAGCAGATTGACAAAAGCAAAATTTCTAAATTTTTTAACCAAACAAGTTATCTTTTTGTTGTTACAATTATGTACTATATTGACCTAAAAGTATAGCAAAATATCAACTTATCCTCTCAAATGCACCTATACAAAAACTCTACATGATTTATTTATGGTTAGATTTTAAAGGATTTTTAATAACTTAAATAAAAGATTATGAAGATGTTAAAATTATTTAAGGCAAAAAAAGAAAGGATTAAATAAGTTCTTTAACTTAACATGGAACAAAATAAAAGGGAGATTTAAATTTCCAAAATACGAGTGACCAAATTATCTTCATTCGATAACTTCATCTTTTTTCTAAGTCGATATCGCTTAATTTCGACACTTTTATAAGAGATATTTAATAATGGGGCTATTTCCTTTGAAGATAAATTGAGCCTTAAATATGCACATAATCTCAGATCGTTTGGGGTTAATTCCGGATAAAGATTTTTTATTCTTTGTAAAAAATCTTTATCGGCATTATTGAATGCTTCTTGAAAAAACTCCCAGTCATCATCATGGTTAAGGCTTTTATCAATTATTTTTATAACAGGTTTAATTGAGTCTTTGTCCTTTACAATTGTCAATTCTTCTTTTATGGTATTTAACAATTCATTTTTTTTAATGATACTCATCGTGGAAACAGCTAATTCTCGCCCTTTACTTTTGTTTTCTTGTTCTAATTGCTGATTCTTAATCCGAATAATCTCTTTTTCCTGTTCTGACTGAGTTAACCTCAACTCACGTTCATTATTTTCTATGATCTTCTGTCTTTGTTTTCTATAGTATCTCTTATAAAGGTTGTGTACTAAAAGAAAAAACAACACCATACAAATCCCGTAACTAATTAACAATAAATTCGATATGTACCACGGTTTTTCAATGCTGAAGGAATATGTAGCAATATTTTTTGACATTTTATTGCCAATTTTAGCCCGTAATTTAAAGGTGTAATCACCATGTGGTAAATTTTCAAAAAACTCGTAAGGTTCTACCGACCAAGGACTCCAATGATCATAAATACCTTCCATTTTATACTGATAATTGGTTTCGAGGTATTTTTGATATTCAGGTACATTAAAGGAGAATGCTATGTTATTCTCATTATTTTTTAGTTGACCCTTAGTTTTTGGATCCAATATTTCCACCTCATCAGAGTTTTTGTAGTTGCTTTTGGTTATATAATTGATGTTTACCTCAAAATCTTGGATGTCCAACTTAGAAATGTCAATAATAAGATATCCTGAAATGCCTCCAAATAGATAATTTTGGTTGCCAAGGTGTAAAACACTTTCATAACCCGAGATGCCTTTTCTCAAAGATTGGTTTAGTGAAATGCTATTGATGTTTGATTTTCGATTATTTTCGTCCTTTGTAATATAATTTATTTTTGAGTTAGTAAAAATCCAAAGGATATCGCCGGTTTGATCAGTTACTAATTTTCCTGAACTATATTCATCTTCTGAATAAACTTCGCCCAAAATACTATCTAGATAAAACTTATCCTCCCTTTCTGAATATTTATAGAGCCCGTTTTTAAAGGCGTACAATAGATCATTTTTATATTTTAAAATGCTTGAATTAGCACCTTTTGAAATAGAATCTATGGATATGTTTAACACATTTGAAAAATCCTCATCCACCTTGATTTTATAAATTCCTTTGTATTCATGATTTATGAAGATCTCATTATTCGGCATTTTTTCAAAATAACGGGACGAAATGTTAAAACCTTTAATGTTGTTTTTTACCTGCCATTTTCCATCCCTCTTTTCTAAAATAAAAAGACCATCATAATTGCCCTGTAAAATCAAATTTTCATTATTCAAAGGCTTTAACTGCCAAGTGCCCTGTGTGTTAGGAATTTTCATTACCTTATTTTCATCGACAATAAAGGTCCCCAAGTGATGACAACAAAATAAAGTATCATCATATTCTACCAATGACCATACTTGACCAGCCGTACCTGGAATATATTTGAAACTTTCATTTGATTGTTGATCCTTATAATATAAGCCTTGATTAGTGCCTAAGTAAATTTTATTTTTAAAAAGAGCAGAAGCATAAACACTACCTAGTATGCCTTCATTGTCGTAGTAAGTTTTAAAAGGAGAATTCATATTAATGCAGGTTACGCCATTATCTAACCCTAACCAAATATTGCTTTTTTGATCTTCAAATACAGATAAAACGGTGTTGTTTAAAAGACCGTTTTTTTGATCTATGGCCATGAGCAATTCACCTTTATCATTGGCTTGTATAATGCCATCAGAGATCGTCCCCAGAAGGAAACTTTTATCTTTTAGTTGAATACCACTGTATATACTTTTATTTTTAACCAATGAATTGATCGGATTATTCCATTCTAAAGTTCTTCCATTACTTAACTTATAAAAACCATTATTTTGCGTCAAAATGAGCAACTCGGCATTCAAAGAAAAAATATTCGTTATGGCATCACTTTTTAAAATATCATCACCAGAGACGAAAACTTTTTTATCATCTACAATTTGAAATAAACCAAGATTTAACTCCTGAAAGTAAATGGAGTTATTTGCCCTGTACATTTTTGTAATTGTAGTTTCACTATCAATTATTTTAAAGGTTTGAGTAGGCTCATCAAAAATATATATCCTATTTAAAGATTGAAAAAACAACTTATCTCCATCAATTTTTACGATATTCCAAAACTGCTCATCCTCAATAAGTTCTTGTCTTATTTTTTTTGAAAGAGAGGTGTAATTCAAATTGCCAAAGTCGTCTTTCTCCCAGAATCCGAATTCCATATAGGCACCCGTGTATATTAATCCGTTGAGCACTTTTACAGATCTAATTATGGTTTGATTGGGAGATTGATACAAATTCCATTTGGCACCATTAAATTCGAGCAGACCTTTATTGTTAGCTACATAAATGAGATTGTCTTGTGTTTGTGATATGGCCCAATTTTGATTTTCAGCGTTATAATCGGTGGTTGTATAATTTATCAGAGGAGGTAATTCTTGCGTAAAAGTGGCTGTGCAAGTAAAATAAATGCTAAGAATTAATGCAATGTGAATTAGTTTCATCGATCAAACACGTATAATACACAATAATACCATTAATTAATCAATTCTCATTCTGTTTAAATTGTTTATCGTAGCAATCTTAAGGTTTAGTGAATTGAGATACTTCCAGATCATTTTTGGCAGAAATTTCATTCATTGGCTCTATTGTTTATTTTTTATGTGAGATTATCTTTAAAAAAAGAAGAATTTAGATTGTATGTATTGTTGAGGTCAGTTATATTTGCAGCTTCAATCTAGTTCGGGGTGTAGCGTAGTCCGGTTAGCGCGTCGGCATGGGGTGCCGGAGGTCGGAGGTTCGAATCCTCTCACCCCGACAAAAAGTCCAATCTTAAGTTGGACTTTTTTCTTTCCTATATATTTCGAAAATGCAAGTAAGAGATTGACCAAAAATACAAACCTCCATATGAATTAAGGACTATTTAAACCTTTAAATATCTGCTAAAACACTTGCTCAATAGTTCAAATTAAAGACGTTAAGAAATTTATTATTCATTTGAGTAATGAAGTAGCCCAGTTTTGCCTATTAAATTTTGTAACAAGAACATTTGCAGAGTATTCGAATAACTTGAAAATGCCGGATAGTATAATTTCTGATTCCTCATGAATATTGCATTTTTCTCATAGTCATTTGAATCAAATAGCAAAATTAAACTTTACTCTGTGTAACGGTACTATTATTATCTTTATAAAAGTAAAATATAATTCCTCAACTTTAAATGATGAACAGATTAAGTAGTATTTTTTGGTGTGGCCTATTTACCTCAATTTTTTTCTATTCATGTACTCCGAGTTTGGTAACCGAAAGTAATTGGACGGTTCAATCTCCAAATGGAAGACTTAGAATGGTGATAGATTATTTGACTAAAACGGACAGCAGTCTGGTTTATCATGTACTAATAGAAAATGCAATGGGAATTGATACCGTTTTGGCTAAATCCCCATTGGGTATAGTGCGGTCAGATGATTCCTTCACCATAGGATTAAAGTTTGTTTCGGTTTCACCCATAGTTGAAATTGATGAGACTTTTCAAACATTTACCGGCAAAAGGTCAGAGGTTCATAACCATGCTCTAGAAAGAGTATTTACTTTTGAAACATTTAAGGGAAATAAAATTGAAATTGAAGTAAGGGTTTTCGATGACGCCGTTGCTTTTAGATATATTTTTCCGGAAAAGAATGAGGAACCAAAGACTATAACAAAAGAATCGACAGGATTTAATTTTTGGAAGGATGGTAGGGCTTGGATACAACCATATGACAGTGTTACAAAATGGACACCTGCTTACGAGAGATATTATTTGAGCAATATGGAAATTGGAGAAATCGCTCCTAATCCTGAAGGATGGTGTTTTCCGGCATTATTTCAAACAGAAAATAACTGGGTATTATTAACTGAAGCGGGTTTATATGACAATTTTTATGGGGGACGTCTTCACAGGGATTCTTCCTCTTTGTTATTCACCATCCGGTTGCCCGAAGTTACAGAAGCTAATGGTATAGGTAAGATAGAACCTGAACACGCTTTACCCTGGGAAACACCTTGGAAAGTAATTGTTGCTGGAGATAATTTAGCGACGATTATAGAAACAGATGTGGTGAAAAAATTGGCAAAACCCAATCAAATTGAAAACATCGATTGGATAAAACCTGGCAGAGTTTCCTGGAGTTGGTGGTCTGATCATCCGAGCAGCAAAAGTTATAAAGCCATGGCTCCTTTCATAGATTTAGCCGCCGAAATGGGTTGGGAATATACTTTAATTGATGCAAATTGGAATACCATGCAGGATGGTAAAATTCAAGATTTGGTGTCATATGGCAATAGGAAAGGAGTTGGTTCGCTCTTATGGTATAACTCAGGTGGACCACATAATTCGGTTACAGAAGAGCCAAGAGACCTAATGCATGACCCGGTTAAAAGAAAGGAAGAATTTATAAAAATTTCCGAATGGGGGGTGAAAGGCATAAAAGTTGATTTTTTTCAAAGTGACAAGCCATTTATTTTGCAGCAATATTTAGATATCTTAAAAGATGCTGCTGAGCATAAATTAATGGTGAATTTTCATGGTGCAACCATACCAAGGGGCTGGGAAAGAACCTATCCTAATTTGATGACGATGGAAAGTGTAAGAGGAGGCGAGTGTTACAGTTTTGCCCCTGAATTTCCTGAGTTTGCACCGAGTCACAATACGGTTTTAACAGCCACTCGAAATGTAATTGGCTCGATGGATTACACTCCTGTAACTTTTTCAGACAACGAATATCCACATTTAACTTCCAATGCCCATGAACTGGCATTATCGGTTATTTTTGAGTCGGGTTGGCAACACATGGCGGATAGAGTTGAAGCCTATCGCTCACTGCCTGAAGAAGTTAAGCAATTCTTGAAGGATGTTCCTTCAACCTGGGATGATACGAAATTTGTGAAGGGTGTTCCGGGTAATGAAATGGTTTTAGGAAGAAGAAAAGGTCATGATTGGTTTATTGCAGGAATAAATGGAGAGGCAATTGAAAAATCATTTTCAAATGATTTTCCGTTCTTGACAGGCGAATATGATGCCACAATCATCAAAGATGCAAAAGATCCTAGATCATTCACTGTTGTCAAATCAAAGATAAATGCATCTGACAAAGTTGATTTATTGATGAGTCCTTATGGTGGTTTTACCATTTATTTAAAGAAAAGGTAGAATTAGTTTAGGTTTCGGAAACAACAAAAAAAGTCAAATTTATTTTTAAGTAGAAAAGTGTTGATTTGGCAGATTCTTAAGAATTTCTGCCGCTGATTCTGCCGTGATATCCCTTTGAGGATTGGCAAACATTTCATAGCCTACCATAAATTTCTTTACTGTTGCAGATCTTAGAAGTGGTGGGTAAAAAGACATATGAAAATGCCAATGGTCGTTTTTTTGACCATCTGTAGGGGCCTGATGTATCCCTGCAGAATAGGGAAAGGATGTTTCGAACAGATTATCAAATTTGGCTGTAATAATTTTTATTATTTCCGCAAAGGATAGTTTTTCATTGTCGTTCAGTTGGCCAATGTGTTGGTAATGTTTTTTCGGAATGATCATAATTTCATAAGGCCAAACCGCCCAAAAAGGAACAAGTGCTACAAAATCTTTATTTTCAGCTACAATTCTCTCCTTTAATTCCAGCTCCTTTTCCAAATAAACCCTCAATAAACTTTGCTTATTGCTTTTCCAAAAAGCACTTTGATGATTTGTTTTTTTTAAGACTTCATTTGGGATTGATTCTTGCGCCCAGATCTGACCGTGTGGGTGAGGGTTACTGCAGCCCATCGTATCTCCTTTATTCTCAAAAATCATCACATGATTGATAAAATCCAGGCTGCCCAAATTTGTATATTCACTTTGCCATAAATCAACCACTTCTTTAATTTCAAGAACGTCCATTAAGGGAAGTGTAAGCGAATGGTTTGGAGAAAAACAGATCACCTTGCAAATGCCTTTTTCAGATTTTGCTACAAAAAACCCGTCGTTAATTTCTAATTGAGCAGTATCTTCCAACAATGCCGAAAAGTCATTAACAAATGAATAAGGCTTGAAATAATTTGGGTTTGTTATTCCATTTGCTCTTGTATTTCCGGGACACAAATAGCAATTTGGATCATGTTTAGGTCGATCAATGATTGTTTCATTTTCTGTTTTACCTTGCCATGGCCTTTTAGTTCTATGAGGTGACACGAGTACCCATTCTCCAGTAAGAATATTTAGGCGTCTATGTGGGTTTTGAAATATTTTCATGATTTAATAATTGAAGTGCCTGAGCTCAGTTTTACCGGGATTATTCCTAGATCTCTATTGAACTTTTCTTTGTAAGCGTTTGAAATTTCTTGAACATATCCATGGACATTGTCTTTATGGATCAAGTTGATCGTGCAACCGCCAAAACCGCCGCCCATCATTCTGCTGCCCAGTATAAAAGGTTTGGTTTTTCCAAACTCATGTAAAAAATCCAACTCCAAACAACTCACTTCATATTGCGTAGTAAGACCGTGATGTGACCCTGATAAAAGTCTTCCAAATTCTGTTAGATCATTATTATTTAATGCTTCTTGTGCCTTCAATACCCTATCATTTTCCTCAACAACAAATTGACACCTTTTCAGAATCATTTCCGGAAGGTGTTTGCCATAAAGGTTAAGATCATAGCTTGTAACATCTCTTAATGAAGAAATTTTCGGTAAGTATTCTTTTAAAATTTCAACACCTTTTGCACACTCGCTTCTTCTTGTATTATATTCACTCGAAGCTAAATTATGAGAGACATTGGTATTTAATAAAAGTAATTGATACGGATCCAGATGTATTGGTACGTTTTGATGATCTAAAGATCTACAGTCTAGGAGTAAAGCCTTACCTTTTTCACTCATGACCGAGGCATATTGATCCATTATACCGCATTTTGTACCTACAAATTCATGCTCAGCTTTTTGTCCTATCTGAATGATCTGTAAATTGGTCAATCCTAAGTTGAACAATTCGTTTAAACCGTAGCCCAATCCACATTCCATAGCCGCAGATGAACTCAATCCTGACCCAATAGGAAGGTTACTGGTTAGGATACAATCAAATCCTTCCAATTTATCTGTAATCAATTGAATTCCATGAACAACGCCTAACAAATAATTTACCCAACCTATTTTATTCTTTCTGACATCTTTCAGATCGAAAGAAAAGAGCTCATTCATATCTTCACTAAAAAGCTTACATTTTGTGGGATGATTGTTCTTGGAAAATTGAAAGATGATGGATTTATCTATGGCAGAGGGCATCACATATCCGAGATTATAATCTGTATGTTCTCCAATTAAATTGATTCGACCTGGTGAATTAATTATGAGCGTTGGTTTGAAATTTTTGAGAAATTCAGCTATTTTAGTTGTCGAAACCATAAAAGTAGATTTGAGCAAATATAATAAAAGTATTTTATACATTTATAAGATCAAATGAATTTGATTTTCTATGACCCATAAGCCCATATTTCATCCCACGAACTTGTATTTTGACGACCAGTCACATTTGATGTTCACGGCAGTTGATTGTATTATTTTTGGTTTTGATGGAAGCGAGTTGAAATTGCTGATCATGAAGCGAAAGGTTGATCCTTTCAAACAAGAATGGTCGTTGATAGGTTCATTTGTTCGTTTAAATGAGACGGTGGAGGAAGCTGCTAAGAGAATTCTTTCTGAAGCTACCGGTTTGTCCAATATTTTTTTAGAACAAAGCAAAGTTTATAGCGAAGTAAAAAGAGATCCTGGTTACAGATGCATTTCAATTGGGATGTATGCCTTGATCAGAAATGATCAATTTTATGCTGTTTCAGAACAGAACGAATACGATTCACATTGGCACAGTTTAAATGACCTGCCCAATTTAGTTTTGGACCACAAAATAATGGTTTTAGACGCACTTGAAAAATTGAGATCCAAAGTGAAATATCATCCAGTAGGTTTCGAGTTATTGCCCGAAAAATTTACGATTCCCCAATTACAAAAATTATATGAAGTAATTGTTGGAGAAGAATTGGATAGCCGAAATTTTAGAAAAAAAATGTTGTCTTTAGGAATACTTAAACAATTGAATGAAAAGGATAAATCCGGATCAAAAAAGGGTGCATTTTTATATCAATTCAACCATAAAGCATATCATGAATTGGTTTCATCAGGCTATAAATTTGGAGTTTGATTTTTATTTTTAGAAATAGTATACATGTATTATATCGGTATTGATATTGGTAGCTCCAGCATAAAAGCGGCATTAGTGGATGTAGAAACTGGCAGAGGAATTGGCGTGGTCAATGAGCCGGAAAATGAAATGGGAATGTATGCAGCCTTTACCGGTTGGGCAGAACAATGTCCGGATGATTGGTGGATGTATGTTTGCGATGCCTTAAAAAAACTCAAGAATTATTATAGCATAGATAAATCAGAAATTATAGGTATTGGTATTTCTTATCAGATGCATGGTTTGGTTGTGGTTGATAAGGAAGGAAAACCCCTAAGAAAATCAATTATTTGGTGTGATAGCAGGGCAGTAGAAATAGGAAGGACGGCATTTGAAGAATTAGGTAAGGAAAAGTGTTTTGATCATTTTCTTAATTCACCGGCCAATTTTACAGCCTCAAAACTAAAATGGGTTAAAGATAATGAACCTGAATTGTATAAGAAGATCTATAAATTCATGTTACCTGGAGATTATATAGCTTATAAATTTTCGGGTAAAATCAATACGACTATATCAGGTTTGTCTGAAGGAGTAATGTGGGATTTTAAAGAAAATAATCTCGCAAAAATTCTATTGGATTATTACGGGATTAACCAGAATCTAGCACCAAATTTAGTTCCAACTTTTGGCTTGCAGGGCAAAGTGTCAAAACAAGGAGAACTTGAAAGTGGATTGGCCGAAGGAACTCCAATTCTTTATAGGGCAGGAGACCAACCAAATAATGCACTTACGCTCAATGTTCTTAACCCTGGTGAAGTAGCCGCAACGGGTGGTACTTCAGGTGTAGTGTATGCGGTAACCGATAATTTATCAGTAAAGGAAGGTGCAAAGGTAAATCATTTTGCCCATGTAAATTATACGCCGGATCTACAGCGAATTGGAAAACTATTAAATATTAATGGCGCAGGAATCCTATACAGATGGCTTCTAAATAATTTAGATGTGCAGTCTTATGAAGAAATGAATAACCTGGCATCGGAAATAGAAATAGGTTCAGATAATTTATGCTTTATTCCTTTTGGCAATGGATCGGAGCGCATGCTTGACAATAAAATGATTGGCGGTAGGATCTTAAATATAGATATGAACCGGCATCATAAAGGTCATTTGTGCAGAGCAGCACTGGAGGGTATTGCTTTCTCATTTGTTTATGGAATTGAGATTTTGAAATCGGATGGTATGAATATCAAGGTTCTTAGGGCCGGAGATGACAATCTTTTCAGATCAGAGATTTTTGCCAGAACTATTTCCACGCTTATCGAACAAGAAATCGAGATCTACCATACCACAGGAGCTATTGGAGCTGCAAGAGCAGCGGATTTGTATAAAGGAGATTTTGCAAGTTATAGCAAGAACATCATGGACAATGATCATATAATGACCATTAAACCGGAAAAGGATAAAACATTGTTTGTATCAGCTTATGAAAACTGGAAAAGTGAGTTGAACTTAGTACTTTCGAAAAAACAATGATTGTTTTTTTAAATAATCTATTTTAGTAGAATTGGTCATATAAATTAATTAACCTAAATAAAATTCAATGGTTACAACTGGTGAAAAGGAATATTTCAAAGGAATAGGCGAAATAAAATATGAGGGCAAAGAATCTGACAATCCTTTGGCATTTAAGTTTTATAATCCAGAGCAGGTAGTTGCTGGTAAAACCATGAAAGAGCATTTCAAGTTTGCAATTGCTTACTGGCATACATTCTGTGGTACTGGAGCAGATCCCTTTGGACCCGGAACACTTAACTTCGCTTGGGAAAAATCTTCAGATGCTATCCAAGCTGCAAAAGAAAAAGCAGATGCCGCATTTGAGTTTATCAGCAAAATGGGCTTTGAATATTATTGTTTTCATGATTATGATCTAGTAAGAGAAGGGGCCACTTTTAAAGAATCAGAACAAAGATTGTCAACCATTGTAGATTATTTGAAAGAAAAACAAAAGGACTCTAGGATCAAATTATTATGGGGAACGGCCAATTGTTTTTCCCATCCCAGGTATATGAATGGAGCAGCGACAAATCCCGATTTTGATGTAGTGGCGAGAGCAGGCGGACAGATCAAATTGGCATTGGATGCGACAATTGCTTTAGGAGGAGAAAACTATGTTTTTTGGGGAGGAAGAGAAGGGTATATGAGTTTGCTCAATACGGATATGAGAAGGGAGTTGGATCATATGGGAAGATTTTTGCAAATGGCCAGAGATTATGCCAGAAATCAGGGTTTTAAAGGGACATTCTTTATTGAGCCAAAACCCATGGAACCCATGAAACACCAATATGATTTTGACACAGCTACGGCAATTGGTTTTTTAAAGAAATACGGATTGGATAAAGATTTTAAGATCAATATAGAAGTCAATCATGCTACCTTGGCACAACATACTTTTCAGCACGAATTGTCGGTAGCGGCAGCAGAAGGCATGTTGGGAAGCATTGATGCCAACAGAGGCGATTATCAAAATGGTTGGGATACCGATCAATTCCCGAATAATATACAGGAGACCACCGAGGCCATGTTAGTATTTCTGAAAGCCGGGGGTTTAAAAGGAGGAGGAGTAAATTTTGATGCAAAGATCAGAAGAAATTCTACCGATATGGAAGATGTTTTTTATGCTCATATCGGCGGTGCCGATACATTTGCCAGGGCATTGCTCATTGCAGATAAGATCCTCAGAACTTCAGCATATGAACAATTGAGAACAGTGCGTTACAGTTCATTCGACCAAGGAAAAGGCAAAGACTTCGAAGAGGGGAAACTCAATTTACAGGATCTTTACGAACTCGCACAAGAAAATGGGGAATTAAGTCTCAAAAGCGGTAAACAAGAATTGTTTGAAAATATAATTAATCAGTATATCTAAATTCTTTTAAATTGAATAAAATAAAATGGGGTATCGCCGGTTTAGGCAACATTGCGCACAGTTTCTCTTACGATTTAATAAATGTGGAAGGAGCTGAACTTATAGCAGTAGCATCTAAAAGTATAGAAAATGCAAAAAATTTTGCCAATAAATTTGGAGCGAAAAAGTATTATGGAAATTACTCGGAATTATTTGCAGATAAGGATATAGATATCATTTATATTTCAACAACAAACGACTTGCATGCCTCTTTAACTATTGAAGCATTGAACCATGGCAAACATGTTTTATGTGAAAAACCGGTTGCGCTTAATTTGGATCAGGCAAAAGAAATGGTTCAGGCTTCCAATAGAAATCAAAAATTTTTTATGGAGGCAATGTGGACACGCTTTAACCCAACAGTGATCGAAGTTCTAAATCATATCAAAAGAAATACGATTGGAGAGGTGAGGTACATCAATGCAGATTTTGCTTTTTTAGCGGAAAATCCAAAGATAAGACTCACGAAAAAAGAAATGGGAGGAGGGTCACTTTTGGATATTGGTGTTTATCCTCTTTTTTTGAGTTATTTGATTTTTGGTAAGCCGGAAAAAATATTAGCTTCTTCTACTTTTTATGAATCGGGCGTTGATGAGCAAACATCTATGATTCTTCAATATAAAAATGCCCAGAGTATACTGCACAGTGGCTTTGCTACCACTTCGAATATGATTGCTACCATTAATGGAACCAAAGGAAGGATCAATATAAACTCATTGTGGCACGAAGCTCAATCTTTTACCGTAATTAAAAATAATCAAACATTAGATTATCATTTTCCAACTATTGGAAAGGGATTTACTTATGAAATATTGGAATGTCATAAATCGATTTGCTCAGATAAAATTGAAAGTGAGCTTTGGTCACATAAAAATAGCCTGGACTTAATAGAAATGGTCGATAGAGTTAAGTCAGAAATAAGTTTAGAATTTTAGAACAATTAACTAATAGCTACATGTTACAAAAAATTGAGTTAGTAAATAAATGTGGATCTAAATTAGAATTATCCAATTATGGGGCGACGATCATGAATTTTTTTATGCTTGATAAAAACAATAAGATGGTCAATGTAGTTGTTGGTTTGGAAAATGTTGATGACTATATAAATGAACCTTATTTAACCGAAAATAACTTTTTAGGATGCACAGTTGGGAGGTATGCAGGGCGAATTTCTAAGGGACATTTTGAAATTGACAATAAATCTTATCCAATTTTTAATAAAAATGGGGTGCATTTACATGGAGGGAAAACTGGTTTCGACAAGAAGATATTTGGCATTGATCAGATATCGCCAGGACGAGATCCTTATGTTCAATTTTCTTATTTAAGTGCTGATGGCGAAGAAGGCTATCCCGGAAATTTAACGGTTTTGGTAAAATTTACACTCACTGAACAGAATGAGATAAAGATTGATTATACTGCGAAAACGGATAAAAAGACCATAGTAAATTTAACAAACCACACTTATTTCAATCTAGCTGGTGAAGGTTCAATTTTAGATCATGATTTATTTGTAAACAGTGACGAGGTTTTGGAAGTCGATGAACAACTTATTCCCACAGGGAAATTGAACGCATCGAGAAATAGTAAATTTGATTATACTGCATTAAAAAAAATAGGAGCAAATCATTTTTCAGGATTGGATGATACTTTTGTCTTGAACAAGGGTGAAATCAAAGCAAAACTTTTTTCACGACAAACAGGTATAGCAATGTCGGTTAAAACAGATCAGCCAGCATGTGTAATTTATACTCCTTTGCAGTTGCCGGAACTACCTTATAAAAATGGCGTAAAATATGGGCCATTTTCTGCTATTTGTTTCGAGGCACAAAACTTCCCAGATTCACCAAATAAAATTAATTTTCCAAGTCCGATACTTTCACCGGGCGATATTTATCGTCAATCAACCGTTTATTCCTTTGCGGTAGTGTCTTAGAGGCTTGCTCTGTTTTCTTTAAGCCATCCGACGCATTTTCTGAATGTGGTAAATAAATGATCTTCAGAAACCAGATCTGGGATAATATCAATAGATTTCATCATGTATAATGGTTGATTTTGAATTCCAACCAACAGAACATGTATATTTTTCTTTTCGAGATCTAACAATACATCCTCCAAAGCATAAAGTCCGCTTTGGTCCAAATATGGCACTTTATCCATTCTAATAATGACGTGTGAGGCTGTGGCAGGAATCTGACTTGCCAGTTGTTGAAAGTGACTTGTTGATCCAAAAAACAAGGGTCCTTTGATATGCTTTACAAATACTTTTTCTTTGAATTCTTTTGGAAAATCAGTTTCGTCGGCCCAGGCCTTTTCTACGTCTAATGATTTCACATTCGATGATTCTGCTGAAAAATCACCCATTTTTTTCATAAAAATGATTGAAGAAAGTATTAAACCTATTCCTACGGCATAAACCAAGTTCCAAAAGGTGGAAAGGATCATCACAATTAGCATAATAATCACTTCAGAAATGGGCATGTTTGGAATGGCTTTTAAGCCCTTGTAATCCATTACTCCAATGCCAACTGTGATTAAAATTCCTGCAAGTACTGCTGCCGGAATCTTAGAAGCCAATGGTCCCATGGCCAATAAAATAATGAGAAGTAAAACAGAAGCGATCATTCCTGAAAGTTTTGTTTTGCCTCCTGCTTGGATATTAACAACCGTTCTGATCGTTGCTCCGGCTCCCGGTATGCCACCAAACAGTCCGGCAAAAGAATTTCCGATTCCCTGTCCTATTAACTCTTTATTTGGGTTATGTTTTGTTTTCGTTATGTTATCAGCAACCACAGAGGTTAAAAGACTATCGATTGCCCCAAGAAAAGCAAGCGTTATGGCGGTAAAAATATAGGGGGCAATTGAGCTAAAACTAAAGGTTTTGAATATATCAAATTGAAGGATAGGAAAACCACTTGGAATTTTTTGTATGGGCATATAATCTAGATTAAAACCTATAGCAACTCCAGAAACAATAACTAAAGCAACTAACGTACTTGGTATAACTGAAGTAATTCTTTTAAATCCGTAAATTATAAAAATTGTTGAAACTGCCAATATAACTTCTAGCCAGTTTATATTTCCAATAGCACTTGGTAAACTTTTAACCGTACCTATGACACCGCTCGTGCTGCCTTTGGCCAGTGAAATGGCTTCTTTATTGATATCCTCTTCCTGAATTTTTTCTGCCCTAATGATCGTTTCTCTAAAATCTTCCAAAACCAAAATTCCTTCTTTTGATTCATCGATAAGAATTTTTTCAAGAATTTTCTCCTCTGCCAAAGGTTTCATACTTTTTATCAGTTCTTGATCATTTTCAGGATAATAACCCATGACAGGAAGTAATTGTGTAATAATAATAATGAGTCCAATAGCGGTCATAAATCCTGAGACAACGGGGTAAGGAATGTACTTAATATATTGCCCTATACCGGAAATTCCCATTACAACTTGAAAAATGCCGGCAAGAATAAATACGGTCAGAATTATTGGCAAAGCTTTATTTAAATCTCCATTATTTGCCTGAATTATGACGGCAATCATTACCATACTTACCGCAGTCATCGGAGCCGTTGGACCACTAATTTGAGAAGGCGTACCCCCAAACAATGCAGCAAAGAAACCTAAGAAGATGGCTCCATATAGTCCTGCACTGGGCCCTAAACCCGACGAAACACCGAAAGCTAGTGCTAATGGAAGCGCAACAATTCCTGCGGTCAGTCCTCCAAATATATCTCCTTTGATATTTGTAAAAATGTTTTTCATGTTGTTTGGCATGTTTAAACGGTGAAAATAATTAAATTAAAGGGTAATTCAAATTCTATTTTATAACTTTGATTTATTGTTGTTAATTGCGGCTTATTCTAACTTATTACTTTATGCTTTTAATCGGAATTGCTGGTGGCACCGGAAGTGGTAAAACTACGGTCGTAAATCAAATTGTAGAAGCCTTAAACCCCAATAGAGTTACGCTTATTTCACAGGATGATTATTACAAAGAAAATAGTCATCTTAGCTTTGAAGAAAGATGTAACGTCAATTTCGATCATCCTTCAGCAATCGATTTTGACCTTTTGGTAGACCATGTCAAAAAGTTAAAAAGGGGAAAGGCCATTCAAAAGCCTTTATACTCTTTTAAGGAGCATAACAGGTCTTCTGAAACTGTTTTGACTAAGCCGGAAAAAGTAATAATTGTTGAAGGAATTTTAGTTTTCACAAATAGAGAGCTAAGAAACATAATGGATATTAAATTATTTGTTTATGCGGACTCAGATGAACGTTTAATAAGGAGGCTCCGACGCGATATTAAAGAAAGAGGTCGAGATTTGGATGAAGTAATTAGTAGATATCAGGAAACGATTAAACCAATGCATGAACAATTTATAGAGCCATCTAAAAGCTATGCAGATATAATTATTCCTCACGATGATTATAATTCTGTAGCCATAAATATTGTAAAAACTGTCATTCAAGAAGCTTTAAATAATGAAATTAAATAATTTAAAAAAGAATAGAGTTTTTAAAGTGATAAGCAATAAATATTTTTTAGTGCTTTTACCTTTTGTTATTTGGATGATATTTTTCGATGAAAATTCATATATGAATCAGAGAGAATTGAATAAGGAACTAGAAGACCTTGAGAATTCAATCGAGTATTATCAGAAGGAAATTGAAACCGATGAAAAGCTTATTTCGAACCTCAAAAATGCAGATTCTCTTGAAAAATTTGGAAGAGAACAATATAAAATGAAAAAAGCGAATGAGGATATTTACATTATTGAATTTGATACTTTAAAAGAATAAAAAATAAAGACTTCTTTTTTTAATTGTTTATATTTTTTTGAATTTTGCAGTAAAATGTCTCATGATAGGTGCTTCTTCTATAATTGTGTAACCTGACTTAGCTTCCTTTCTCGAATCATAAATATTTTTTAATACTGTAGCGACATACAACATATGGTTTTGAGAATAGGTTCTTCTGGGAATTGCCAATCTTACAAGTTCTAATTCAGGGTATCTGTTTTTACGTGTAAATGGATCTCGGTCTGCCAATACCGTGCCTATTTCTACGCCTCTTATACCTCCAACAATATATAGTTCTATAGCTAATGCCTGTGCTCTATACTGTTCTCTTGGGATGGTAGGAACAAATTTGTTGGCATCAATAAAAATGGCATGACCGCCGAAAGGTTTTTGTACAGGTACCCCAAAATCATCTAAAGTTTGACCTAAATACTCCACTTGCTTAATTCTGCTCTCCAAATAATCGAACTCAGTTGCTTCATCCAGACCAACAGCAAGTGCGGCCATATCTCGGCCGTTCATCCCACCATAGGTTATATAACCTTCGAACATAATATTGAATACAGAGGCTTCTTTGTAAATTTTCTCATCGTTTAAAGCAATAAATCCACCCATATTAACCAAACCATCTTTTTTCGAACTCATAGTCATGCCTATTCCGTATGAAAAGAATTCTTTAGCTATTTGTTTTATGGTTCTATTTTTAAATTCCTCTTCACGCAATTTTATAAAATAGGCGTTTTCAGCAAACCTAGCTGCATCAAAGATGACTGGAATATCGTACTGTTTGCATAATTTCGATACATCACGAATATTTTGCATGGATACTGGTTGACCACCAAGACTATTACATGTAATTGTTACGACCACAAACGGAATCTTTACTTTTGGTGTAGTATCAAAAATTGCTTTAAGTTTTTTAAGATCTAAATTTCCTTTAAAAGGATGATAAAGATTAGTGTCATAGGCTTCATCAATTGTACAATCAATTGCTTTCGCTTTTCTAAATTCAATATGACCTTTTGTGGTGTCAAAATGGGCATTACCGGGTATTATATCTCCTTCTTTTATCAAAACTGAAAACAACACATTTTCTGCCGCACGACCCTGATGCGTTGGCAAAACATAGTGAAAACCGGTTAAATTTTGAATTGTTTTTTCTAAGTCATGAAATGATCTTGAACCGGCATAGCTTTCATCACCGGTAAACATAGCCGACCATTGCTTGTCACTCATTGCCCCCGTGCCGGAATCTGTCAAAAGATCTATAAAAACTTGATCGGAAGTTAAACTGAACAAATTATAATGAACGTTTTGAATCCAATTTTTTCTCTGCTCTAATGTTGATCGATTTATCGATTCAACCATTTTGTATTTGTACGGTTCTGTATAAGGTAATTCCATAAATAAAAAGATTATAACAGTATTAAAAATGCGGGGAATTGTGATAAAAAAATAGTCAATTACATATCAGGACATTTGATATTTTTAAATAGCACAGATCGTTGGATAAATCGCATAACTTTGAACTTAGGAATACAGTAAATTTATTAAATAAAAATATGCAATGTATTCAATTCTTTAATCTTTCCATAAACTCAAGGAATAAAAAGGATAAAATCACATGCATAAAAGTTGAAAAAATGTAAATTTGCACTTCTATAAATAAAAGAAAAATGTTTAATAAAAAAGTGGATGCTAGGGGACATTGATGTATTGTTT
>CAZWAN010000034.1:0-27542 GCA_964631875.1 uncultured Flavobacteriaceae bacterium | reverse complement strand
ATTTTAGGTTCAGGGGGCAGAGAATGTACTTTTGCCTGGAAAATAGCACAAAGTAAAAATGTAGGTAAACTATTTATAGCACCGGGAAATGCGGGCACCTCATCCTACGGGCAGAACATAAAGATTGACCCGAACAATTTTGAAAAAGTCAAAGAAATTGTTTTAGAAAATCAAATTGGGCTTGTATTAGTAGGACCCGAAGATCCATTGGTTAATGGAATTCACGATTTTTTCCTGAGCGATCCGCTCCTGAATGAGGTTCCTGTCATTGGACCACAAAAATATGCTGCACAACTGGAAGGGAGCAAAGAGTTTGCGAAAGAATTTATGTACAGACATCAAATTCCTACAGCGAAATATGAGAGTTTTACTGCCGAAACACTGCAAAAAGGGTATGATTTTTTGGATACGTTAAGCCCTCCTTTCGTTTTAAAAGCAGATGGTTTAGCAGCCGGAAAAGGCGTTTTGATTTTAGACAATTTAAAGGCGGCCAAGCAAGAGCTCAAGGAAATGCTTGCAAATCAAAAATTTGGAAAGGCCAGTGCGAAAGTCGTTATCGAAGAGTTTTTGGATGGAATCGAAATGAGTTCATTCGTATTTACAGATGGCGAGAACTATGTAGTTTTACCAAATGCCAAAGATTATAAAAGAATTGGAGAAGGAGATCAGGGATTGAATACCGGCGGAATGGGTGCTATTTCACCCGTGCCTTTTGCAGATGAAATTTTCCTTAAAAAGGTGGAGGAACGAATTATAAAGCCAACGGTAAACGGTTTAAAAACCGACGGTATTCCCTATGTAGGATTTATTTTTATCGGTTTGATCAAGGTCAAAGGTGAGCCAAAAGTAATTGAATATAATGTTAGAATGGGCGATCCGGAAACGGAGGTGGTGATCCCTAGAATTAAAAATGACTTTATCGATCTATTAAAAAGTGCTGCAAAAAAAGAATTGAATAAGGTTCAGCTCGAAATAGACAAGAATACAGCTACTACAGTTATGGTGGTATCAGGAGGTTATCCGGAAGCCTATGAAAAAGGGAAAGAGATCCATGGATTGGATCAAGTAAAAGATTCCATCGTATTCCATGCCGGGACGGATTTAAGCAGCGATAAAATTGTGACTTCCGGGGGTCGTGTTTTGGCTTTTACTTCCTTTGGAAAAGATAAAAATGAGGCTTTGAAAAAATCTTATGAGAGCATCAACAAAATATGTTTCGATCAAATGTATTTTAGAAAAGACATAGGCTTCGATCTGTAAAAGTAAATTAAAAATAGTGTCATGAAAAGAATTTTAGTGGCACCTTTAAATTGGGGACTCGGCCATGCTACAAGGTGTATTCCTATTGTAGAGGCCTTGTTAGAGCAAGGTTTTGAACCTGTTATAGCCAGTGATGGACAAGCCCTTGATTTGCTTAAAAAAGAGTTCCCCCAGCTTCAATCAGTTGAACTGCCATCCTATCGAATTAGATATACAAAAAACGGAAATTTCTTGGCGATCGGTTTATTATTTCAATCTCGCAAAATACAGAGGGTGGTTGCGCAGGAGCAGAAATTTGTCAATGAATTGGTGAATCAAATCAGGCTCGACGGAATTATCTCCGACAATCGCTTCGGGGTTTATTCTAAAAAAGTACCTTCTGTTTACCTAACCCACCAACTCAATGTGCCTTTTGGTGTTTTTTCCGCCATAGCTTCAAAAGTTCATCACAAACTGATCTCTAATTTTAATGAGTGCTGGGTACCGGATTATGAAGGAGAAGATAATTTAGCCGGCAGACTATCTTTTCCACCACCAAAAAAAATGAAGACAAGATACATCCAACCTTTGAGCAGGTTTAGTTATAGACCCTTTGTTAAGGTTTATGATATACTCGTCTTAATCTCAGGGCCGGAACCGCAAAGATCTATTTTTGAAAGAAACATGCTCGCTAAATTTGCAGATTACGATGGAAAGGTCTTAGTTGTTAGAGGAATTGTAGAGCAAGAACAAAAAAGCGAATTGTTAAATTCGATTGAGCTCGTAAACTATATGCTGAAAGAAGAATTGGAAGCGGCGATTTTGAGAAGTGATTTTGTCATTTCTCGTTCCGGATATACCACCATTATGGATTTGAATGCACTTAAGTCAAAAGCATTTTTTGTACCTACACCCGGGCAATTAGAGCAGGTATTTTTGGCAAATCACCTCAGAAAGAAAGGAATTGCTCATTTTTCATTTCAGAAGAATTTCACGCTTAACAAGCTAAAAAAATCCTCAGATACCAACGGCTTTCCCATAAAAAAAACGTCAAATGAAAATTCTGAAAAACTTTCATTTGACGTTTTCTATAGGTAAGTCAAAGATTATATAAATGTAATATCAGTTGTATTTATATCCTTAACACTCACCAATTTATTGGCATCGTAAACAAGTTCTTTTACCGAATCGTTGGTCACAACATACCATGTTCCTACCTTTTTCCCGTACTCGTAATTCGCAACGGTTACTTTTTCACCTTTCTCATTGAAAGAAATCCACTGACCGTGTAATTTATTTTCTTTAAAATATCCAACTTCTTTTACATCTCCATTGTCATAAAAATAGGAAACCTTCACAAGGTCATCTTGTTTTTCATATTTAGGTTCAACTTTTTGCGCGAATCCCAGACCGGTAAAAAGTATACATAAAGCCAATACTAATACATTGTTTCTCATATCATCGGTGTTTAACTGAGGTAAATATATAAATATTTACATAAAATAAACAAACGCTTAACAATAACTTAACATTGGAAATGGTTAAACTACCTTTTTCAAGGTAAAAGAAAAGGTAGAACCTTTGCCTAATTCACTTTCTACAAAAAGTTCTTGGTCATGTGCTTCTATGGTGTGTTTCACAATAGCTAAACCCAGTCCGGAGCCACCATGTTCACGGGAACGGCTCTTGTCAACGCGATAGAAACGCTCAAATAATCTAGGTATGTGCTTCTTATTTATGCCAATTCCATTATCCTTAACTTGGACCAGGTATTTTTGTTTATCGAAAGAACTGATACTGACAATTGTGTTTCCACCTAATTTTCCATAGTTGATAGAGTTTGTAATCAGGTTGATCAGTACTTGCTGAATCTTTTCTATATCACCCTTTGCATACAAAGGATAGGCATAAATTTTATCGAAAGAAAGGGTTATTTTTCGCTTGGCTGCTTTTATTTCGAGAATTTCAAAAACATCATTGATTAAACCCACGATATTGAAGGTACCTTCGTCGAGCTTGATTCCGCCCATTTCCATCTTGGAGATCATGTCCAGGTCTTTTACAATGGCACTGAGACGTTCAATACTTTTATTTGCTCTGTCCAGGTACTTTTGTTGTAATTCTTCATCATCCATAGATTCACCTAAAAGAGTAAGAATATAGCCCTGAGCCGTAAAAATGGGTGTCTTGAGCTCGTGGGAGACATTTCCTAAAAACTCCTTTCTAAAATCATCTCTGGAATGTAGTTTTTCAATTTCGACCATTTTCTTATCCACAAACTGCTTAATATTTAGGATAAGTTTTTCAAAGTCAAGGTCGTTTAAATCTGCTGTTATTTCTAGTTCATCTTTAAAAATATCTGAACCCAATACGTTTTGGAATTCTTTCTTTAAATAAGATTGAAATGATAATTTTGAAGTAAAATAGCTTATGAAAAAAATAACTATCGGGATAAAAAGAAAGCTTAAATTCCACTGATAGGACGAAAGTAAAACGAGAAATAAGATGGATAGTAAAAGTGTTGTTAAGGTAGCTACCCTAATGGCTATTTTGTGTGTCGAATTGAATTTCACAATTACTCTATGAATTTATAACCTACCCCTTTAATGGTATCGATATAGCGGTCGCCAATTTTTTCTCTCAATTTTCTGATATGAACATCAATGGTTCGGCCACCTACCACGACATCATGTCCCCAAACATTGCGTAAAATATATTCCCTATTCAATACTTTATTCGGAGAACTAGCCAATAGAACCAACAGTTCGAATTCTTTTTTAGGCAAAACGATTTGCTCTCCATTTTTTAAAACGTAATACTCATTTTTAAAAATGGTAAAATCATTGAATTCAAGTACATCTTCTTCATGCTCGACAGAAGTTCCTAATCTGCGCAGTAAGGCTTTTACTTTGCTCACCAGCACCCTGGGTTTTATGGGTTTGGTAATATAATCATCTGCACCGGCATCAAAACCTGCTACCTGAGAATAATCTTCTCCACGTGCGGTAAAAAAGACAACAAGTACATTTTTCAATTTTTCGGAAGAACGAATTTTTTCACAAGTTTCCATCCCGTCCATTTCGGGCATCATAATATCCAGTAAAATCAGATGTGGCATAAAATCATCAGCGATATCAAGTGCTTCAAACCCATTATGTGCGGTTTTTACCTGAAAACCTTCTTTTTTGAGATGATAACCCACTAACTCCAGTATATCCGGTTCATCATCCACCAATAAAATTTTAATATGTTCGCTATCCATTTTAGAGGAATTTTATTCAAAAATAACTAAAAAATGGGTTCTTCTTGTTAGTTAACCATTTGTTAACCTAAGAAAAAAAATCCTAATTAACTTTTATACAATCATAAAACGATGTTAACAACTACTTAACACTGCCACCTCAATTTTGCAGCGTATTAATAAACCAACAAAAAAAATGAAAAAATCAATTTTAATCTTACTTGCTTTAGGAACATTAAGCTTGACTAGCTGTGGCAGTGACGAGCCCGGAATCATTCAAATCTTACCAACTTGTAGTGACGGTATTCAAAACGGAGATGAAACCGGAATCGATTGTGGTGGGAGCTGTGCTCCTTGTGAAGGAATTGAAAATGTGAGTGGTTTGATTACTTCAAACGCAAAATGGACCAGTAACAATATTTACCTTTTAAATGGAAAAGTAGTTGTTGACAACGGGGTAACTCTAACCATAGAGCCGGGGACAATCATCAAGGGTAAAGAAGGGACAGGGTCTTTGGCTTCTGCCTTAATTATTGCCAGAGGAGGAAAAATTGATGCGCAAGGAACTGCTGACAATCCCATTATTATGACATCCATTAAAGATAATATCGCAATTGGACAAAAACAAGGCACTAATCTCACTATAGAGGATAATGGACTTTGGGGAGGGCTTCTGATTCTCGGAAAAGCAAAAGGCTCTTTTAAGGGAGATGTCTCTGAAGTTCAAATCGAAGGAATCCCTGCAAGTGATACTTTTGGACTGTATGGTGGAAATGATGATGCGGACAACTCAGGGATCCTGAGATATGTTTCGATTCGCCACGGAGGTGTGGAGATCGGTGAAGGAAATGAAATCAATGGTCTAACATTAGGAGCTGTTGGAAGTGGAACTGTCATTGACCATATCGAAGTTGTAGCGAATTTTGACGACGGTATCGAGTTTTTTGGCGGAACTGTAAATGCCTCTAATTTGTTGGTTTATGCAGCCGGAGATGACGGCTTGGATATTGACCAGGCTTATGCAGGAACCATTTCGAACTCCTTTGTGATTATTGGAGATATATCTGACCATGGTTTGGAAATAGACGGACCGGAAGGAGCTTATGAGGCAGGATTTACCTTAAACAACATCACACTTCAAGGAAATACAATTACTCCTAACGGCGAATATGCCGACTACCGCGACAGAGCCATGGGAGCTTCCAACAATATTTATGCTTATGGATTTCAAGCAGTGTCAGATGTAGAGTTAGACAACGACGGTGTGGCTACGAACTACAACAATGGCAAACTTTCTTTTGGAACCTGGCAGATTGTATTACCAAGCGGGGTGACGGATGTAAAAAGTATTTTCGCCAATAAAGCAGAAAATGTTTCTGTGGTAGGTTTTGGCGACAACGCAGAAGCAGTAACACCCGGCAATCAAACAGTTGGCGCAGACTTGAGCGTTTTCGACTGGACTTTTGCTAACAACAATTCAGCATATTAAGTAAACAAGCTTTGATTAAAACAAGTTGCTCATCAATGAAAAATTGATGGGCAATTGTTTTGAAAATTAGATTAAGAAAAGAAATAAAAAAAGAAAAGAAATGAAATTTAAATTAATCATCGTTGCCCTGTTAGGATTTTGGTTGCAAAGTGGTTTTGCCCAAAAGGGAGATTTGATCGGGAACGTAAAAGACAAAGAATTTAATGATGTGCTTCCTTTTGCCAATGTATTGATAAAAGGAACCACCATGGGAACTACCACCGATTTTGAAGGAAATTATGCTTTTAAACTTGACCCGGGAACCTATACGGTTGTGTTCTCATTTATTGGTTACGAAACTTTGGAGGTTGTTGATGTAGTGATTAATCCGGGAGCTGTAACCGAAGTTAACGGAGTTATTGGCCCACTCTCTAATCAATTGGAAGAAGTTGTGGTATCTGTAAAAACACAAGAAAACACGGAAGCCTCTATACTTGATGTTCAAAAACGATCGGTCAATTTACTCGACGGAATGTCTGCCCAAAGCTTTAAAAAAGTGGGCGCCAGTAATTTGGTGAGTGCAGTAAGAAATGTCCCCGGGGTTTCTGTTCAAGGGGGGAAATATGTTTATGTAAGAGGTTTGGGAGATAGATACACCAAATCAATTTTAAATGGAGTGGATATTCCCGGCCTGGATCCGGATCGAAATACCATTCAGATGGATATTTTTCCAACGAATATTTTAGACAATGTTCAAGTAGTGAAATCCTCTACGGCAGATTTACCGGCAGATTTTACCGGAGGGATGGTCAACATTATTACCAAAGAATTGCCGAATAACGAAGAATACAGTGTATCGTTGGGGATTCAGTACAATCCGAATATGCACTTTAATTCGGATTTTTTGAGCTATCAGGGTAGTAATGGAGATAAGTTTGGATATGATAGTGGTTTGAGAAGTTTACCGATAAATAAGCAGCAATATATTCCTACACCTTCTGATAAAAATCCTTTATTAACTGTTATTACCGAGCAATTCAACCCGGAGATGAAAGCCAAGAAAAAAGACAGTTATATGGATACCAATTTTGGTTTTACGGCCGGAAATCAGTTTAACGTGGGAACAGATAAGAAATTGGGCTATCTGGCTTCATTTTCTTATCGAGAACAATACATTTTCTATGAAAATTTCGAAAACGGAAACTACCGAAAGTCTGCAGATAAATCGGTGACAGAATTAGAACTGGCCAAAGGTCAGGTGGGTGATGTTGGAAGAAACAATGTATTGTTAAGCGGTTTAGCCGGACTCACCTTAAAGACCCCAAAAAGTAAATACAAATTGAACGTAATGCACATTCAAAACGGATTGTCTACGGCAGGATATTTGAGACAAGAAATACTTTTTGCAGATGCGGTAATTGTGTTTAAAGACAACCTGGAATATAACCAAAGTCAGATCACCAATGCCCTTTTAACGGGAAAACATTCAAATGAAGATGGGTCTTGGGTTACGGAGTGGAAGATTTCTCCAACCTATTCATTAATTGATGATAAAGACGTTCGCGTTACCCCTTTTCAATACGAGCCGGATACCGATATTTACAATATCAGCCCAAGTTCTGCGGGGAATCCATCCAGAATCTGGAGAAATTTGGAGGAGATCAATGCAGTTGGTAATTTGAACATTCAAAAAAGACACAATTTATTTGGCAAACAAGCTAAATTGGCTTTCGGGGGTGCTTATACCTTCAAAAACAGAAATTTCAGTATTGATAACTACAGGATCAGAATTCAAGGTGGCGCCGGACAAGAGTTTAAAGGAGATGCAGATCAATTGTTGCAACCGGAGAATATCTGGACGGTTAAATCGGGTAAAGGATCTTATATAGAAGGAAATTTTGAACCGGCAAACACTTTTGATGCTTCCCAATCAGTAGCCGCTGTTTTCGTTTCAGAAGAGTTTCAGATCACTGAAAAATTGAAATCTATTTTAGGGGTTCGTTTCGAAAAATTCGATTTGTATTATACCGGGCAGAATAACTTTGGTGATGTGGTTTACGATAACGAAAAAGTTTTGGATAAAGCTGATTTCTTTCCCTCTTTAAATTTGATCTATGGCGTAAACGACGAGACCAATTTACGGATGTCTTATGCCAGAACCACTGCAAGACCATCTTTTAAAGAAGCTTCCATCACTCAAATATTCGATCCACTTTCAAGTTTGACCTTTAACGGGAATATTGACCTTCAGCCTACTTATATAGATAATATGGACATTCGTTATGAGCGATTCGGAACAAACACACAAATGTTTGCTGTCAGTGGATTTTTCAAAAACTTTACAGATCCTATCGAACTTACGTACTTTTTATCGGCCACAGATCAATTGCAGCCAAAAAATTTAGGGAACGCCATTGTTTACGGAGCAGAATTTGAGGTGAGAAAGGATTTCGGTTTTTTTGGTGAAGCCTGGGAAGATCTCAGTTTTAATGCCAATGTCTCAATTATCAATTCAGAATTGGAAATGAGTGAGGAAGAATTGGAAGCCAGGAGATTGAGTTTAAGAGACGGTGAGAAACTGGAAGATACGCGTCCGCTTCAAGGGCAATCGCCATACCTTGTCAATGTTGGCTTCAATTATGGAAATGAGGATTTTGGCTGGCAGGCAGGATTATTTTACAATGTACAAGGTGAAACACTTGAAGTGGTTGGTACCGGTGATGTGCCTGATGTGTACACCATGCCTTTTCACAGTTTGAATTTTAACTTGACCAAATCTTTTGGAAAGGATAAGAATTCAAGTATCAATTTCGGAGTAAGAAACCTTTTAGATGATGATATTCAAAGTAATTATCAATCATTTAAAGCTGAAGACCAAGTGTTCTCCCGTTTAAGCCCGGGTAGAGGATTTACTTTGGGTTATGCCTATAAATTCTAAACGATAATTTTTATTTCTTTTCCGGCCGCCTCTTAAAGTTTCAAGGCCTTTTGGGGGCGGCCATTTTTATGTTTACTTTTGAGCTACCATGCCATAAAGATGAAAAGTAAGCCACATGACCATAAAGAATATTTTGTTTTTGGATATCGAAACCGTTCCTGAAACGCAAAATTTTGAGGAATTGGATACACTCAAACAGGAACTATTTTCGAAGAAAACGGCCTATCAAAGAAGGGATGAAACTACGGCAGAAGAGTTTTACGAAAGAGCCGGAATTTGGGCAGAATTCGGAAAGATCATTTGCATCTCTGTCGGTTTTTTCGATCCGCATGCCGATAAACCCGTATTGAGGATTAAGTCTTTTTTTGGAGAAGAGGAGAGGAAAATTTTGTTAGATTTCAAAAATTTGCTGGACAAATATTTTTCTAAACCCGAGCATGTACTTTGTGCACACAATGGGAAAGAATTCGACTTTCCATTTATCGCCAGGCGAATGATCATTCACGCTATTGAACTTCCCGAAAAGCTTCAATTGTTCGGCAAGAAACCGTGGGAAGTTGCACATCTCGACACCATGGAGATGTGGAAATTTGGTGATTTTAAACATTATACCTCTCTCAATTTACTCACCAACATCTTGGGAATACCCTCTCCAAAGGAGGATATTGACGGCTCTCAGGTGGCAAAGGTCTATTACGAAGATCAGGATATGCCCAGAATCGTAAAATATTGTGAAAGAGATACCCTGGCGGTAGCTCAGGTCTATTTGCGTTTAACGAATCAGCCTGTTCTAAAACCCGATCAAGTATTATTTGTAGAAAACTAATCTTCCAATTTCATCGATAATTCCAACCAACGATTCTCTTTGAGCTCGAGTTCTTCCATGATCTTTTGAAGTAAGACGGACTTTTCACTGATCTCATCTTCAGGAACTTTATTTTCTGTAAACAGGTTTTCGATTTCTTTTTTTTGTTTTTCCAGTTTCGCCATCTCATTTTCCAATCGGCCAAATTCTTTCTTATCTGAATAAGACAAGCCGGGCTTTTTTTCTGGCGTCTTTTCTGTTGATTTGGATGAGGTGCTTTCCGAAGGGCTGGAATCTTCATAAGCGCGATAGTCAGAATAATTTCCGGGGAAATCGAGTACATGTCCATTTCCTTCAAAGACAAATAAATGATCCACAATTTTATCCATAAAATACCTGTCGTGAGAAACCACCAAAAGGTTCCCGGGGAAATCGAGCAAGAAATCTTCCAAGACTTGCAGGGTTACAATATCCAGATCATTGGTAGGTTCATCTAAAATTAGAAAGTTCGGATTTTGTATGAGGACCGTGCACAAGAACAACCTTTTGATCTCTCCTCCGGAGAGTTTTTCAACATAGTCATATTGCTTTTTCCTGTCGAACAAAAAACGTTCTAAAAGCTGACCGGCACTTATTTTTCTACCTTTGGTCAAAGGAATATATTCACCAAATTTTTGGATAACCTCAATCACTTTTTCTCCCGGTATCACTTCCAGACCGGCCTGGCGGTAATAACCGAACTTAACCGTTTCTCCGATGGACACCTTTCCCGAATCAACCGGAATCTGCCCGGTAATGATGTTTAAAAAAGTAGATTTCCCGGTCCCGTTCTTTCCAATGATACCAATCCTTTCACCGCGTAAAAAGTTATAATCGTATTTGTCCAGAACAACCAAATCCCCAAATGATTTAGAAACCTTGTGGAGTTCTACATTTTTAGAGCCCAGACGCTCCATATTGATTTCCAATTGTACCTTATGGTCTTTTCTTCTCTGAGAGGCTACCTCTTTGATCTTGTAAAAATCGTCTATTCTCGATTTCGATTTGGTGGTTCTGGCTTTGGGCTGTCTGCGCATCCATTCCAATTCATCTTTGAACAAACTTTTGGCCTTTTCTACGGTCGTTTGTTCATTCATTTCACGCTCTTCTTTCTTTTGCAAGAAATAGGAATAATTCCCTTTGTAGCGGTATAATTGGCCGTTGTCTAATTCGATGATATCATTACAGACACGTTCGAGAAAATACCTATCGTGTGTCACCATAAATAAGGTCATATTCTCTTTGTGGAGGTATTTTTCCAACCATTCGATCATTTCAAGATCTAAGTGGTTTGTTGGTTCATCTAAAATGAGTAAATCGGGTTGGTTAAGTAAAGCGATGGCCAACGCCAGGCGCTTTTTCTGACCCCCTGACAGGTTTTTGATCAATTGATGAATATCCGACAGACCGAGTTTGAAAAGGATCTGTTTATAGGTGGTTTCATAATCCCAGGCCTGATGAAGTTCCATCAGTTCAAAAGCTTTTTGATAGGCTTCTGCGTCATTTGGATTTTCGAGTGCGTGCTCGTACCGGGCAATAATTCTCAGCGTTTCATTCTCTGCCGCTAAGATGGTCTCCTCAATGGTCAAAGCCGTATCCAGCGCATCTTTTTGCGATAAATAAGCGATCTTTAAGCCATTTCTGGAGACTACGTTCCCCGTGTCAGGTTCATCGATACCTGCCACGATATTTAATAAAGTTGTTTTGCCTGTCCCATTCTTGGCTACCAGCGCAATTTTCTGGTCTTTATTGATGCCAAATGACAGGTTTTCAAAGAGGACACGTTCTCCAAAGGATTTGGAAATATTTTCAACGGATAAGTAGTTCACAAGAATATTTTGTGCAAAAGTAAGTCAATTTTACACATTCAGAGACACCAAAAAAAGATTCAAACAAAACTATCCCTCAAATTCTGACTGAAACACATTTTGGTAAGTTTCCCATTCCTCTTTGGTTTGAATTTTCTTATGGTCATCATTCAAAAAAAGTTTGAGGTACAACTCTAATTGTTTTGGCGTATGGTAACCCGGAATGGGCATGATGGGCAGACCTTGCTCGTCAAAGAAATAAATGGTTGGGTAAGCCGTTATCTGTAAGGCTTGTGCTAACTGGTGTTGGGCATTTCTGCCTGTGCTGGCCGGATTAAAATCGGGATTGCTAAAAGCCTGATTCTGGTAGTTCAAAGGCTCATTTCCCTCGGCATTGAATTTAACCGCATAAAAGTTCTCATTCACAAAATTACTTACGTCCTTATTTTGGAAAGTGTTCTTATCCAACATTTTACAAGGGCCACACCAATTGGTGTAAATATCCATCATAATTTTCTTTGGATTTGTTTTTTGTGCTTCAATGGCCTCGGGCAAAGTCATCCAATTGATTTTATGCTCCTGAGCGTTTATCCCCAAAAAGAAAAATAAGAAACCAACAAAAATCCACTGTTTCATTTTAAAAACATTTTAATGCTAATTGGAACAATAAGAATGCCAAAATTATCAATTTATTGTGTTTCAAAAAATTTTAGGCACTGTTGAGTAACAATCATTACCTATCGAACCCCATGCATTAACTTCTTAATAAGCGGATAAAGGGCAGCGGAAAGTATCCCTAAACCAATGGCAATTGCGGTAAGTAACCAAAAGAAATGACTCAGACCTTTTTCCTGGGCAATGGCTTCTGAAGTCTCACCAAAAATACCGGCCATTTTCATTCCAATCGCCACGGCCAGATACCAAATACCGAACATCATGGCGATCATTCTTCCCGGAACCAATTTACTGACATAAGACAGGGCAACCGGGGAAACACAAAGTTCACCCATGGTATGGAATAAATAAACCAGAATAAGCCAGATCATACTCACAGAAGCGGTTTTGGCTCCTGCCGGAATTGAAGCCGAGCCAATGGCAACCCATGCCATTCCTAATCCCAATAAGATCATACCAATTGCGTATTTCATGTTGGCATTGGGATTGTATTTACTTTCCCACCATTTTGAAAATAATGGAGCAAGGGTAATGATAAACAATGAATTTAACACACCAAACCAGGAAGCCGGCACTTCGGCAACATCTTTTTTAAATTCTTCACTCAACATCCAAATAGCGATACCCCAAATGATCACAAAACTCAAAGACAAAATAAGGTTGGAAAGTGCATATTTCTTAAAGGTCTTTTTGAAAAGTTGCAGCAATACCCAAGTGATGATACCAAGGGGTATGATGGTTATCAAAGAGTTGACGATTTTAAAAGTAAAACCGGAACTCCCTTCCAACACACGCTGGGTATAATCACGGGCAAAAATGGTCAAGGAACCCGGTGCTTGCTCAAAGATGGCCCAAAAGAAGATCGTGATAAATGCAAAAAAGATAACCGCCAGCATTCTATCTCTCGTCACTTTACTGTACTTAGGTATTCTGATAAAGAGCAATAAAATAAATAACAGCAATGCCGTTAAGATAATCACATTAGGTCCATCAATGCCGAATAGTGAAAAATTGAATAAATTATATGTCCCTCCGGAAATTTTAGAAACGGGATCATTTAAGATCCAGGCAAGTCCCAGGGCCGCCGCGACAAAGATCAACACCAATTGAAAGTTGGTAAAAGGATTGATTTTATCCCCATTTTCATCTACTGAGGCCAATGCTGTTCTATCGCCTTTTTCAACGTTGACAGGTTTTTTACCAATATCACCAAAAATATTTTGTGCAAACCAAAATTGTAACAAACCAAAAAACATAAAGATACCGGCTAATCCGAAGCCCCAACTCCAGCCTACTTTTTCACCCAAATAACCGCATAAAAGGATTCCTAAAAAGGCACCGGCGTTTACGCCCATATAAAAAATGGTATAAGCACCGTCTTTCTTTTCCGGTTTTTCTTTGTACATCTCTGAAATAATCGAAGTCATATTGGGCTTAAAAAAACCCGATCCAAAAACCAACAGGGTTAAGCCTGTATAAATAAAGAAGGGCGACTCTAAAGCCATACTGGCATGACCTAAGGTCATCAGAAGCGCACCAACGACTACAGCCCACCTGAATCCGATGATTTTATCAGCAAAATAACCCCCTAATAAGGTCGAGAGATAGACAAGAGAGGTATAGGTACCAAAAATGGCAAAAGCGTGTTCTCGGGGCCATCCCCAGCCCCCGTCAATTAAGGAAGCTGTAAAAAACATCACCAAGAGGGCGCGCATTCCGTAATAGCTGAAACGCTCCCACATTTCTGTAAAAAACAAAATAAACAATCCTGCGGGGTGGCCTATTACCTTATCTTTAAAAAGGCTTTCAACATCTGTACTCATATTATTTGTATTTCTTTATTATAAAAAAACCTCAAAGTAAGTTCCTTTGAGGTAACCCTATTCACGTGAAGTTAATTCTTTTTTCTCTTGTGCGGAAACGATGTGTTCATTGTCTTCTGCCCCATGCGTTAAAGCTTCCAGCTTATTCACAAAAACCATGATCAGTAAACCGAATAGTACGCAAAACACTGCAATTCCCGTAAAGACGGTAAACTCGCCCAATTCTGAAGCTGACTCGCCAAGCATACCTGCTACTTTATTACCTAATCCGGTTGTGGCAAAATAAATACCCATCATAATAGATGCATATTTGAGTGGTGCCAATTTGGTGATAAAAGATAGGGCAACGGGCGACAATGAAAGTTCTCCCAGCGTGTGAAACAAATAGGCAAAGATCAACCAATACATTGCTGAAGAACCACTGGCTTCGAATTGTGCCGATGCTGCTGACATAAAAAAGAAACCGATTCCCATCACAATTAGACCAATGATCATTTTAAAAATAGAAGAAGCTTTTTTTCCTTTTAACTTTCTATTTGCCCAAAAAGCAGCTACAACAGTACCCAAAATAATGATGAAGAAAGCGTTGAGTGATTGAAAAGTAGAGGCAGGAATTTCGAATCCAAAAAGAACCCTATCTGTTTTTTCTTTTGCATAGATGTTCATTAAACCGCCGGCTTGTTCAAAGGCACCCCAGAATACAATAACCAGCAGGAATGAAATAAAGAGAACGATTAGTCTGTCTTTTTCAATTTTGGTGAGCGGTCTTTTAAGCGCGGCCTGTTCTTCCGGATCTTTTGATACACCAATAAAATTACCTACATCTTTGAGGTATTTTTGCCCGTACAAATATTGAAATAATCCCAAAGCCATTCCAATTCCTGCAAGACCAAAACCATAGTGCCAACCATGCACTTCGCCAACATAACCCACAATTAAACTCGATAAGAATGCACCAATATTAATACCGATATAGAAGATCGTAAATCCTTTATCCCGTCTTATATCACCTTTTGGATAAAGTCCACCGACCATGGTAGAAATATTAGGTTTTAACATGCCCACGCCTAAAACAATTAAGGTGAGTCCGGTATAAAAGGCCCACATTGCCTGAACAGCCAGAATTGTATGCCCGGCTACAAGTAAAATACCTCCATATAGCACTGACTTTTTTTGTCCTAAAAATTTGTCTGCGATCCAACCTCCGGGAATCGATGCCAAATAAACAAGCATTGTATACCATCCATAAAGCGCAAGTGCTTCCGTATTTGTCCAGCCTAAACCGGGATTTGCATCTGTGGTCTTTTGAACCAAGTATAAAACCAAAATGGCTCGCATTCCGTAATAGGAAAAACGTTCCCACATTTCGGTAAAAAATAGGATAAAAAGACCTTTTGGATGACCAAAAAGTTCTTGTTGTTCTGGAGCAGTTGCATTAGCATTGTACATAGGTGTAAGCTATTTTAAGGATTTGTAGGTGAAACAGTTTCGGATTTTCCGAATGATTCATGGATAAATTTAGTCATTTTTTCAAATAAATGAAGTCGTGTATTTTCACCCTCATTGATGCCATGAGAACGATCCGGGTAAATAAAGAGGTCAAAATCCTTATTTTCTTTCACCAAAGCATTGACCATGCGCATTGAATTTTGTACATGCACATTGTCGTCGCCCGAACCATGGATCAATAAATAATCTCCTTTCAGCAGGTGCGCAAAATTGAGCGGTGAATTTTGGTCATAGCCATTGGCATTTTCCTGAGGCGTTTGCATATATCGTTCTGTGTAAACAGAATCGTAAAAACGCCATGAAGTAACAGGTGCAACAGCAATAGCCATTTTAAACACATCTGCTCCTTTGGTAATGGCTAAGGAGCTCATATAACCGCCATAACTCCAGCCCCAAATTCCAATCCTGTTTTGATCGATATAATTTAATTTACCCAATTCCATAGCGGCTTCTATCTGATCGGCAATTTCATATTTCCCCAATTCTTTATAGGTCACTTTTTTGAAATCACGACCCTTGAATCCGGTACCACGACCATCTACAACAGCCACGATGATCCCTTGTTGAACTAACATGGCATGATAATAATCTCTGTAATTATACCAAGCATTACTGACGGACTGAGAACCCGGTCCGGAATATTGATACATCAACAAAGGATATTTTTTAGAAGGATCAAAATTTAAAGGTTTCATGATCCACATATTAAAGGTGCCATTTTTTGTTCTTAACTCTGAAATCTCTTTTTGTGGGAGATCAAAGCTCGACAGGCTTTTCTGGAGCTCGGTATTGTCGAGAATGGTCGCTAATATTTTTCCAGATTGGGATTCATGTAAAGTATAAGAGGTAGCAGAAGTTATGTTCGAGAACTCATTCACATAGTAATTGTAACTATTACTGAAAAATGCCTCGTTTGTTCCAACTTTTTCGCTGAGCTTAATTTTGTTTTTGCCGTTTATATCTATGGCATAAACACTTCTGTTCACAGATCCTTCTTCGGTAGATTGGTAAAAAACCTTGTTTGTTTTTTCGTCAAAGCCATAATAAGAGGTGACCTCCCAATCTCCTTTGGTAATTTGATTTTTTAACTTACCCTGGTTGTTGTAATGATACAAATGATAAAATCCATCACTTTCACTCATCCAAATAAAACTGTTGTCAGGCAAAAAAGTGAGCTGATCGTTGATGTCTACATAAGCCTCCTCATTTTCAGTTAAAACGACTTTTGATTGCAATGAGTTGCCATCTACAAAAATTAAGTTGAGGTTGTTTTGATGTCTGTTTAAGGTAGTCACAGCAAGCGTATTGGGTTCACTTGTCCACTGTATTCTGGGGAGATAATATTGTTGCTCCTTTCCCAGAGCCACTTTTTTCAGCTGATGGGAAGAGAGATCGTACATATGCAAACTTACAATTGAATTATTCTCGCCTGCCTTTGGATATTTAAAGACCAACTGATTTGGGTAAAGTTGATCGCCGTACATATCCATTGAAAACTCTGGGACCTCAGTTTCATCAAATCGGATAAAGGCAATTTTATCAGAATTTCCATTCCATTCAAAAGCCCTGACAAATGAAAACTCCTCTTCATAGACCCAGTCTGTGATACCGTTAATGATCTTATTCTTTTCTCCATCATTCGTAATTTGAGAAGTTTTTCCACTTTCCAGATCTTTGACGAATAAATTGTTTTCAAAAGCAAAAGCGATCTTCTTTCCATTAGGGGAAAAAGTAGGTTCCTGAATTTTATGATCACTGATTTTTTCGAATTTCTTGGTAACCATGTCATAAACATAAAAATCTGCCAGTTCAGAATGTCTGAAAATGCTTTCTGAATTTGTTCCAATGATGATCTTGGTTTCATCATGATTAAAAGCATAACTGTCAAATGAGGATAAGCCTAGTTCTGTGCTCGAAACAATGGTTTCTGTTTTGGCAAGAGTTGCGTAATCGTATTTGTCCAGCGTTATGCCCTTATTGGAATAATTAAGAAATGTAAAAAAGTCTCCATTTCGCATAGGACGAAAGGCATCCAAACGGTTTTCGTTAAAACGACCTTCGGTAAATATATTTTCCAACGAAATTTTTTGTTGTGCTTGCGCGAATGAAAAGGCAAGCAAAAAAAGGATACTTATTTTTCTCATATACATGAAATTATTGACTTATAGCTGCCAATTTTACGGAAAAATAATGGATTGAAAGCTATATTTTATCATCTTTTAATTACTTTAACAAAGCTGATGCATTATCTTTGTATTTCACTTATTTTCTGTTTAAATGACAAAATTAATTGCAGGTTTTTCGAAGTTCAACAAGGAGCAAAAAATAGAATGGCTGGCGGAAAACTTCTTTCAACAAAGAGAAGAGGGCATAGAAATTTTAAAACAATATTGGAATGCCGATGAAAAGCTTCAGTCTTTACATGACGAATTCATAGAAAACACCATTTCGAATTTTTATGTTCCCTATGCTATTGCGCCTAACTTTATCATTAACGGGATAACCTATACCATCCCCATGAGCATAGAAGAAAGTTCTGTCGTAGCTGCCGCCTCTTTGGTGGCAAAATTTTGGAGTATCCGCGGTGGCTTTCAAGCCAAAGTACTTTCAACCAAAAAGGTTGGGCATGTTCATTTTATGTATGCAGGTGAGAAAGAGAATTTGCAGCAAATGTTCCATAAGATCAAACCTAAATTATTTGAAGAAACAGCAGATATCACCGAAAATATGCGAAAGCGCGGAGGTGGAATTTTAGATATAGACTTAGTGGACAAAACCTCCGAATTAAAGGATTATTATCAATTATACGTCACTTTTGAGACCAGAGATAGCATGGGTGCTAATTTTATAAATTCATGTCTGGAGAAAATTGCCGAGACCTTTAAAAGCGATGACATACAGATCGTCATGAGTATTTTATCAAATTATGTTCCGGAGTGTTTGGTGCGGGCAGAAGTGAGTTGTAACATCAATGATTTTTTTGATGAGAACCCTCGTTTTTATGCGAATAAATTTCTTCAGGCGGTTCAGATCGCGGAGGTAGAACCTTACCGGGCCGTAACACACAATAAGGGGATCATGAATGGAATTGATGCGGTTGTTTTGGCTACGGGTAATGATTTTAGGGCGGTTGCGGCAGGGATCCATGCTTATGCGGCCCGGGATGGTCGTTACAGGAGTTTGACTCATGCGAAAATTGAAGATGATGTCTTTCATTTTTGGATAGAAATTCCTTTGGCTTTGGGCACGGTTGGCGGATTGACAAAATTGCATCCTTTGGCAAAATTATCTTTAGAAATGCTTCATCAACCTTCGGCAGAAGAACTCATGCAAATTGTCGCTGTAGCCGGTTTGGCGCAAAATTTTGCAGCCCTTAAAGCATTGACGACCACAGGAATTCAGGAAGGTCATATGAAAATGCATATGAACAATATCCTCAATCAACTGGAAGCCAATGTCCACGAAAAGCAGCTGCTCATCGATCAATTTAAAGGGAAAACAGTGACCTATAACGAGGTGGCAAACACATTGCACAAATTGAGATTAGCGCAAAACGAACATAACTAATGATTATATAGCGATACGCAGAATCTATGGTTTAAGGAAAAAAACCGCAGAATTCTGTGTATCTTTGAGTAATTAAAAAGAATAACCACTAAAACTACAGATTATGTCATTTCAATTGCCAAAATTACCCTACGCATATGATGCCCTTGAGCCTTACATTGATGCGAGAACTATGGAAATTCATCATTCGAAGCATCATAACGGATATACAACAAACTTAAACAATGCCATCGCCGGAACAGATCTTGAAGGAAAATCGATCGAATCAATTCTTTCAGGGCTCGATATGAATCAAACGGCCGTGAGAAACAACGGAGGAGGTTTTTATAACCATAATCTTTTTTGGACGATGATGTCACCTAATGGTGGAGGAACGCCAACCGGAGAACTGGCAAAAGCCATCGATGCTAATTTTGGAAGTTTCGACGCCTTTAAAGATACTTTCTCTCAAGCTGCTGCGACCAGATTTGGATCAGGGTGGGCTTGGTTATGTGTTCATAAAGGTGGAAAATTAGAAGTTTGTTCAACTGCCAATCAGGATAATCCATTGATGCCCGGTATCGGTTGTGCCGGCACCCCTATTCTTGGTTTGGATGTTTGGGAACACGCCTATTATTTGAACTATCAAAACAGACGTCCTGATTATATCAGTGCATTTTATCATGTGATCAACTGGGCAGAAGTATCGAAAAGATACGATGCGGGCAAATAAATTTTATTCCATAAAACAGAAAGGACCACGGATTTTTCCGTGGTTCTTGGTTTTTAAGGATTACTTTTGTTCTTTAAATGATCCGTTTTGAATGCCAGAAAAATTGCTTTTGTTTTTGCCTTTTTAGCCTCGTTATTTTATGGTGTGGCCTTTACGGTTGCCAAAGATGTCATGCCCGTTTATATCAAGCCTTTCGGTTTTATTTTACTGAGGGTCTCTGTTGCCGGCCTTCTTTTTTGGCTTGTTGGGATGACCATTCAAAAAGAGACAATTCAAACCAGAGATTTTATCAGAATCTTTTTGGCTGCCTTCTTTGGTTGTGCGTTAAACATGCTTACCTTTTTTAAAGGGCTGAGTATGACAACACCCATCAGTGCAGCTGTGATCATGGTCATCACACCGGTTTTGGTCTTGAGTTTTTCAGCCCTGATCCTCAAAGAAAAAACAAGTCCACTCAAAGTTTTCGGAATTTTTATCGGTTTAAGCGGAACATTGCTGCTCATCTTATACGGACAAAAATTGGAGATGGATCAAAAGGGTATGATCGGTAACTTTTTGGTATTTGTCAATGCGGCTTCTTACGCTTTATACCTTATCTTGATCAGAAATCTCACGCAAAAATACCACCCCTTAACTTTTGCCAAATGGATCTATCTCTTCGGATTTTTCTTGGTACTACCTTTTGGTCTTGCGGAACTCAAAGAAGTGAACTGGCAAGAATTACCCGATAAAGCCTGGTTAGGTATGGGGTATATTGTTGTGATCACCACATTTCTAACCTATATGTTCAACATGTTTGCTCTCCGTGAACTCAAGGCAACCACACTGAGCATTTTTATTTATTTACAACCCCTGATTGCCAGTATTTACGCCATTCTTGTGGGAAGTGATTCCTTGAATACAATCAAAATATTGGCCACAGTTTTAATCTTTACCGGAGTCTATTTGGTGACTTCCAAACCCAAAATTGAACAAGGTGACCCCGCTTAATATTCGTCCTGATCTTAAAAGATTGAAATTGATTAACTTTGCGCTAATTAAATTTTCTTTATGATCTATTCCATGACTGGTTTTGGCAAGTCGATCTTACAATTGCCTTCCAAAAAAGTAACTGTCGAAGTAAAATCATTAAACAGTAAGAACCTCGATGTAAATACCAGAATTCCCTCACTCTACCGGGAGAAGGAGGGTGATATCCGCAGACTTTTATCAAAGTCTTTGGAAAGAGGAAAGATCGATCTGAGCATTTATATAGAGCAAACTGAAGAAGAGCAGAGCAATCGTATTAACGAATTATTGGTCAGGAATTATATTGCACAATTAAAGCAGATCAATAACGGGATAGAGGAAGATTATTTGTCGATTGCCATGCGCCTGCCCGACGTTTTAAAAACAGAAAGGGAAGAACTTGACAAAGAAGAGTGGGAAAGTGTTACAGCAACTATTGAAGAGGCTGTTAAACTATTGACGGAATTCAGACTGGAAGAAGGAAAATTCCTCGAAGACGATTTGATCCTGAGGATAGAAACCATAGAAAAATTACTCGAACAAGTGATGAGCTTAGACGAAGAGCGCTTGGTTCTGGTGCGAGAAAGATTGCTCAAAGCCATTTCTGAACTCACACAAACCGTAGATGAAAACCGTTTTGAACAGGAATTGATCTACTACCTGGAAAAACTGGATATTACGGAGGAAAAAACCAGATTGACCAACCATTTGGATTATTTCAGAAAAGAGATGAAATCTGACCTTTCTAACGGGAAAAAACTAGGTTTCATTTCACAAGAAATAGGTAGGGAGATCAATACCATAGGATCAAAGGCCAATTTTGCTCCCATGCAAAATTTGGTCGTTCAAATGAAAGACGAACTGGAAAAGATCAAAGAGCAATTGCTGAATATTTTATAGCATGACAAAAAAAGGAAAACTGATTGTTTTTTCTGCACCTTCAGGCTCGGGTAAAACTACCCTCGTCCATCATTTATTAAATCAGGAAAAACTCGGGCTTCAATTTTCTATTTCGGCTACCTCAAGACCCAGACGGGGACAAGAGATTGACGGGAAAGACTATTATTTTATTTCCGAAGAAAAGTTTCAGGAACATATCAGGAACAAAGATTTTTTAGAGTGGGAAGAGGTCTACACGAATAATTTTTACGGTACCCTTTTATCTGAAGTAGACAGGATCTGGAGAAACGGAAAAGTGGCTATTTTTGACATTGATGTCGTTGGTGGATTGCGCATCAAGGAGAAATTTCCCGATAATACCCTGGCTGTCTTTGTACAACCCCCAAGTGTAGAGGTGATGGAAAGCAGGTTGCGCAACAGAAAGACCGATTCGGAAGAAAAGATCAAAGAGCGTTTGGCAAAGGCCGGCAAGGAAATGGAATTTTCTCGAAAATTCGATTACGTTTTAGTCAACGATGATTTGGAAGCCGCAAAAAAAGAAGCAGAAAAAATAGTGGTCGAATTTATAAAAAAAGAGTCTTGACAATATGAAAATCGGACTTTTTTTTGGCACTTTTAATCCCATCCATGTGGGTCATATGATCATTGGAAATTACATGGCAGAATATTCAGATCTGGACGAGGTCTGGTTTGTGGTCACACCCCATAACCCGCTCAAGAAGAAAGATACCCTATTAGCCGACCTGCACAGATACAGAATGGTAGAAGAAGCCACGGAAGATTTTCCAAAACTCAAAGCCTCCAACATAGAATTCGGACTACCTCAACCCAATTATACCGTGAATACCCTGGCCTATTTGCAGGAAAAATATCCCGGGGAAACCTTTTGTTTGATCATGGGAGAAGACAATCTGCAATCTTTTCACAAATGGAAAAATTACGAGGTCCTTTTAGAGAATTACAACATTTACGTTTATCCAAGAATTTTCAAAGAAAGGAAAGCTGCTTTTGAAAAGTATCAGGGAAAATACACTTTTGTCCATTCGCCGATCATTGAAATTTCCTCTACATTTATCCGCAACGCGATCAAGGAGAAAAAGGATATACGGCCCATGTTACCGGAGAAGGTATGGGCATATATCGATCAAATGAATTTTTATAAATAAAGGGATTCATCAACGGCTCTGAGATTATACATTTGCAAAAAAGGATGTTAACTTTTTTATCTGATAACATCAATATACAAGTATCTACACATTTTTTATGAAATGGATTTTTAAACCATCACCGGGAAAAGAGAAAATAGAGGAACTATCTCGGGATCTGGGTATTGATCAAGTTCTTGCGAAATTGCTTGTGATGAGAGGGATTGATGATTTTGACAAAGCCAAGAAGTTTTTCAGACCCGGCCTTGATGAACTGCACGATCCTTTTTTGATGAAGGATATGCAAAAGGCGGTAGACAGAATATTGATGGCCATTCAAAATGAGGAGGCGATCCTGATCTATGGAGATTATGACGTAGACGGAACCACAGCGGTTTCATTGGTCTATTCTTATCTGCGTGAATTTTATCCCAAAGTGGCCACCTATATTCCCGATCGTTACGAGGAAGGTTATGGCATTTCGTTTCAGGGGATCGATTTTGCCTCGGATAATGAGATTTCCTTGGTCATTGCTTTAGATTGTGGGATCAAGGCCATCGATAAGGTATTATATGCCCAAGAAAAAGGGATCGATTTTATTATCTGCGATCACCACAGGCCCGGTGAACACATCCCGGATGCCGTTGCTGTTCTAGATCCAAAACAAACCGACTGCTCGTATCCCTTCGATGAACTTTGCGGTTGTGGGGTTGGATTCAAATTAATGCAGGCCTTACACCATGTTAGAGGAGGTGTTCAGGAAGCCCTTTATCCCTATTTAGACCTGGTAGCAATCGCTATTGCTGCAGATATTGTTCCACTTACCGGAGAAAACAGGATCCTGGCGACTTACGGTTTGAGAATGATCAATGAGAACCCGCGTCCGGGAATTGAAGCGATGCTCCAAAGTGTTCCCAAATCCCATTATACCATCACTGATCTTGTCTTTACGCTGGCACCCAGGATCAATGCCGCCGGGAGAATGAAACACGGTCGTTATGCCGTTGAGATCCTGACAGAGAGAGACAGGGAAAAAGCACAAAAATATGCCTCAAAAATTGAATTAAATAACCAGGAGAGACGGTCTGTTGAGCAGGAAATAGAAAAAGAAGCCTTGGCTCAGATTGTCGAACTAAAAGAAGAAAATCAATTTTCTACGGTAGTTTATGCCGAACACTGGCACAAAGGTGTCATTGGAATTGTCGCTTCCCGTTTGATAGAGAATTATTATCGACCTACCCTGGTATTTACGTTGAGCAATGGTAAACTAGCGGCTTCGGCGCGTTCAGTTTCGGGTTTTGATGTGTACAATGCACTAGAGGAGTGCGCAGAATACATCGAACAATTTGGTGGACATACATACGCGGCCGGCCTGACACTCTTGCCCGAAAATTATGATCACTTCAAAAGAAAATTTGAAGAAGTAGTAAAGAATTCAATTCCCGAAAGCTCATTAGAACCACAAATTTTGATCGATACGGAAATAGATCTTTCAGAGATCACACCTAAATTTTACAGGGTTTTAAAACAATTTGGTCCATTTGGTCCTATGAATATGAAACCGGTTTTTTTAGCCACGGGATTAAGAGACAACGGTTTCGGTCGGAAAGTCGGGACAGACGAAAAACATTTAAAAGTGAACATTATCGGTGGAGGAGAAGGTCAAACCCATGCCGCCATAGGTTTTGGATTGGGTCATAAATATCCTGTGATTTGCAATGGGAAACCATTTGATGCCGTATTTACATTGGAAGAAAACCATTTTAATGGTCATATTAGCTTACAGCTCAATCTAAAAGACATTGCTTCAGAAGATTTATCATAAAAAAACACCCACTAAAACTACAGTGGGTGTCTTAAACATGAAACACTTTAATTTAAAATAAACTTCTTCTTATCCACACTTTGAATGTCCGCAACTTTTGCAGGTCAAACAACCTTCGGCATAAATTAACCCTTCAGGATCACCACATTCCTGACATTTTTTATCTGCCGCTTCTGCACCTTCCGGTACAAATCTTTTTAAAGCCCTGGACACGCCATTTTTCCATGTATTGATATGTTCGTCATACAAATTTAAGTTTTGAATCAAATCGACCACATAAGGCATTGGCATTCCATGGCGCAATACCCCGGAGATCAATTTGGCATAGTTCCAATATTCTTTATCAAAAGATCGCGACAAGCCTTCAATGGTTGTTTTATATCCTTCTTTGTCCACGTATTGGAAATCATATCTTGCATTTCTGTCGCCGGTTCGTTTTTTAATCACCCAACCTTTTTCTACCCATTGAGGTAAGTTGAATGAATCTTTCATTTTTCCGGTAAAGATCTCGTAAGGTCTGTTATTGATCAAGCCAACAACAGCCAGCCATTTTTCAGATTCATTGTGAAAACGGATCACGACGGCCTCAATTTTTTTAGGTCGTTTAGGAAATGCCGTATCTTTATAAGCCGTTGGCTTTTCTTCTGTTTTTTTCTCGTCTTTGTTTGAGACCAGAATTCCGCTTCTCGATCCATCGCGGTAAACGGTAATCCCTTTCAAACCTTTTCTCCAAGATTCCAAATAAATATCACCTACCAATTCTTCGGTCACATCATTGGCCAGGTTAATGGTAGAACTGATGGAATGTGTGGTATATTTTTGCACCATTGCCTGTAACTCAACTCTCTTTTCCCAGTCGATCTCAGGGGCAGTGGCGCCATAATATGGACTCTTGGTCTCATCGGTTTCACCGGTCACATCCATCCAGGTTTTTAATTTTTGGTGATAAACCGTAAATTCTTCAAACGCATCTCCCAGGTCATCAACAAAATCCACAGAGGCATTTTGGTTGGCGGAGTTGATCTTCCTTCTTCGTTTATAGGAGAGCAAAAACACCGGCTCGATACCGGATGATACTTGAGCGAGCATACTCAAAGAACCCGTTGGTGCCACTGTACTGATCGAGATATTTCTTCTGCCGTATTCCATCATACGCTGATAGATCTCCGGAAATTCTACCTTCATCATTTGGACGAATTCCGATTTATCTTCAATATTTCTGTTAAATACCTCGAACGAACCTCTTTCTATGGCCATATCGATACTGCTGTCAAATTCACCTGCTAACTTGGCGCGCATGATCTCTTCTGCTATTTTTAAGGCTTCTTCGCTATCGAATTTAATGCCCAGTGCGGCTATGGCATCTCCCAAAGCGGTAAAGCCCAAGCCGGTTCTTCTTCCCTTTTTACCCGTTTCCTGTAACAATTTCCAGGTTTCTACTTCCGTTTGTTTGATAAAATCAGGTTCAGGATCATGGGTAATTTTATCCAGAATTCTGTCTACTGCTTCCAGTTCCAAATCTACCAGGTCATCCATCAATCTTTGAGATTCATAAACGATCTCATAGAATTTTTTGAAGTTGAATTTGGCCTTTGGGGTAAAAGGGTGCTCTACAAAATTATAGAGATTGATCGCGATCAATCTACAGCTGTCGCCGCCTTGCATGGCAATTTCAGAACAAGGGTTCGTAGAGGAATTTTTGAATCCCGGATACATGGAAGAGGTAGAGTAGTAATGTTGTCTGTCCCAAAAGATCAATCCGGGTTCTGCCGTGTTATGTGCACTTTTAATGATGGTATTCCACAGTTCTTTGGCACGTACGGTTTTGGTGTATTTAGGTGTTTTAGAATCGATGGGCCAACGCAAGGTGAAGTCACCATCGCTTTCTACGGCATTCATGAACTCATCTGACAGGCGTATGGAAATATTTGCCCCGGTGACCTTGGTAAGGTCTTGTTTTACTGTGATAAAGTCTTCGATATCCGGGTGGGCGATGTCCATCGTCAACATCAACGCACCTCTTCTTCCGTTTTGGGCTACTTCGCGTGTGGTATTAGAGAAGCGGTGCATAAATGAGACTGCTCCGGTTGTCGTTCCGGCTGCATTGGACACTTCTGCATTTTTCGGCCTTAGCTGTGAGATGTCTACTCCCACACCACAACGTCTTTTAAACAATTGTGCCATTTGCTGGTCGGTTTGAAAAACCCCACCATAAGAATCGTAGGTGGGAGGTATAACGATACAATTAGACAAAGAGGCAATTACTTTTTTATTACCTAAACCGTACATCACACTTCCCTGCGGGATAACGTATTTGAAATCTTTGAAGAGTTGGTAAATATCCTGTTCTTTTAATTCTTTTCTATTCTTTCCATATACAGAAAGGAGTTCTGTATTATAGGTTTGTTGTGCGTATTTCGATTCAATCCTCCCGAATTCTTTCGCCATTCTTCGATGCATGTCATCCGGACTTTTTTCTGAAAAATTTCCTTTGTGATCTTTGATCGCATATTTATTGATCCAGGTGGTGGCAGCTAATTCATCACCATTAAAATAAGCCATGGAGGCCTCTAATACTTCTTCATAAGTAAAAGTGTCCAGCTGTACTTTCTCTTCAGTCATTCTCAAATAAATTTTTGGTTTTTTTTAGATGCTTAAAATTAGGACAATTCATTTTGTATTTTTTTTAACACACAGATTCTTATTAACAAATCGCGGTTAATATTTTTTTAAAGAAGGATTGATCTTTTCACAACGCTTTTATACGTCTTCGGGAAGCGGGTTCATCAAAAAGCAGGCTTAGCTATGCGAAAACCTAAAAAAGGTGTACATCACGGCAC
>CAZWAN010000033.1:0-27656 GCA_964631875.1 uncultured Flavobacteriaceae bacterium | reverse complement strand
CATGAAGGTGTACGAGTAAATTATATTATTTTTATTTTTTGAATAAATAAAATTCGCAATGAATAACCTGAACTATTTTGCTCACGAATCTGCTGTCATTGACTCTCCTTGTGAAATTGGTGATGGAACAAAAATTTGGCATTTTAGCCATATCATGTCCAATTGTATCATAGGTGAAAGATGTAATATTGGGCAAAACGTTGTGGTGTCTCCAAATGTCATATTGGGTAAAAACGTAAAGGTTCAAAACAATGTCTCTATTTATACAGGAGTGATTTGTGAAGATGATGTCTTTCTCGGACCATCTATGGTATTTACTAATGTTATCAATCCACGAAGCGCCGTAAATAGGAAAGAAGAATATATGCGTACCCTTGTTAAAAAAGGTGCAACAATTGGAGCAAATGCCACCATAGTATGCGGCAATGATATTGGGGAATATGCGTTAATTGGAGCAGGCAGTGTTGTTACCAAAGAAATATTACCCTTTGCCCTGGTCGTTGGTAACCCGGCAAAACAAATAGGCTGGGTAAGTACTTATGGTCATCGTTTACATTTTAATGCAAATGGAGAGGCTGCATGCCCCGAAAGCAATGAAAAATATATACTTTCGAACAATATTGTAAGTAAAATCAATTAGTTTTGTGCGTCGAATATATTGCTTTTATTATCTATTTGCAGAATGAATAAAATGAATAACCTATTTTTAGTTCTTTTTCTTTTACTTTGTTTCACAACTTTTGCTCAAATTGAAAAACCTCCTGTTTATCCGGGATGTGAAAATTTAGATGCGAGTCAAACTGAGGCTTGTTTTTTTACTAGCTTAAAAAATGAAGTTGTTAGCAAATTTCAGGTTCCTGAAAAGGTCATCACCGAAAATTATCAAGGAAAAGTAAATGTTATTTTCGTTGTGGATAATACCGGCAAAATAAAAGTTTTACATGTTACCGCAATGTATCAGGAGTTGGAAAATGAAGTAAATCGTGTTTTTAGCACTTTGCCTCAAATTTCCCCAGCCACCTATAATACTCGAAATATTGAAAAGCAATATTTATTACCCCTTGCTATTCCTTTGGATGACAAACAATCCGAATATCGGGCTACCCAGCAACCCACGGTTGTGATACCCGCCACTAAAGTTGTAGAAGAACCGCAAAAGGAAGCAATTGAAGAAGTCCTGGAAAATACAAGTATTTTTCCTGAATTTCAGAGTGAACTAAACATTCCTTTTACTCATCAGGAATATGAGAATATAATTTTTCATTTAGATCAAAATGACAACACCCATACCGCATCTAAACCCTATGTATATAATGAGGTAAAACCCTATATTGACCTTGAAACAAAGAGAAATGCCATCTTAAAAGATAAAGAATCCTGGGCCGGCAGGAAATTATGGAATGAGCATTTGTTTTTAGTAAGAGGTAAAAATTATTGGTTTACGGTAAACCCTGCTTTTGATTTACAAATTGGAAAGGATAATTCTGATATTGATTATACGTTTAATAATACACGTGCATTACAAGTCCAAGGTAGTCTGGGTAAAAAATTTAGTTTTTCAACTTCTTTCTATGAAAGTCAGGGGCGATTTGCAGAATACATCAACCAGACAACAAGAGAATATGGTCCCATTATCGGAGCTAGTGCAATTGTTCCCGGACGCGGTAAAGCGAAAAGTTTTAAAGATGGCGGATTTGATTATCCCGTGGCAGAGGCCTATTTGAGCTATACCCCAAATCAATTTTTTAATTTTCAATTTGGAAATGGAAAAAATTTTATTGGAGATGGCTACAGGTCGTTCTTTTTGTCTGATGTTGCCTCTCCCTATCCCTTTTTGAAAATAAGTACGCAATTTTGGAAAATCAAATATACCAACCTTTGGATGTGGATGTCAGATGTTAGGCGATTATCCTCTGATGATGGTACAAATTTGCAGAAATATGTGGCCATGCATCATTTGAGTTGGAATGTGACAAAAAATTTTAACATTGGTTTGTTCGAAGCGGTCATTACAAATGAAAACAGTTATAATGGCTTTGATGTTTCTTTTTTTAACCCAATTATTTTCTATCGTGCTGTAGAATTTTCCAATGGGGGTGATTTAAGTGGAAATGTTCAAATTGGCTTAAATATGAAATATAAGATCAACAAAAATATTTCTGTTTATAACCAATTCCTTGTTGATGAAATGACGGTAAGTGAGGTATTTGGAGGAGATGGTTATTGGGGAAATAAGTTTGCCCTACAATTCGGTGGTAAATACTTTGACGCCTTTAAAATTAAAAACCTAATGTTACAGGGTGAATTTAACTGGTCAAGACCCTATACATTTGCCCATGGTGAAATACCTTTAAATTCAGGGCATTATAATCAACCAATCTCTCATTTATGGGGTGGAAATTTTTGGGAAGTTGTAGGTATTGCCCGTTATCAAAAAGACCGTTGGTATGGTAATATGAAAATTATTCTTGGAGAAAAAGGATTTGATTTTAACAATTCAGACGTAAGTTATGGAGGAGACATCTTTAAATCTTATAACGACAGATTGTCTGACTATGGAAATAGTGTGGCCCAGGGTAATACAACTAATATCTTCATTTCAGAATTTAGGGCGGGTTACGTCATTAATCCGGTAACAAACTTAAATGCATTTGCAGGATTTACATATCGTGGCTTCTCACCTTTAGAATCGGCAGGTCTTGTGCAAGACGATCAAACAACTTGGTTCACAGTCGGTATTAGATCGGATCTATTTAATTGGTATTTTGATCGCTAGAAATAAAAACCTAAACCGGCTTTAAATGCAAAATTTGTCGCACCGGGAATATCTCTATAACTACCTCGATAAACAAGATCAAAGCGCAAAATTTTAAATATATTTCCTACTCCCACATGGTATTCCCAATACAGTTTTTCAGGTGCTAAATACTCAATTTGAGAAGCATTGAGGGCAATATTTTCATCAGATATGTTACCAACTACACCTCTTATACCGATTATCTCTCTCCATTGTAATTTGCGGATCAATGGGATTTTGGAAAATATTCTACCGTTAAAATTATGTTCTACATGCAATGAAGCATATTCATCTGTAACGAACTCGTAGTAATCTAACAAGTCAAAAAGTCTTTGTCCTGTAAAATATGTTTGGTTACCCGGAACAATATTTAACAGCAAAAGCGGCACTTCATGATAAGTCTTGCCAATTTCAAAATATGCTTTGGATCTTCCCAATAAACCAATTTGAAACGGTTGCTCATAATAAAATTGAAATTTATGATAGTCAAAATCACTATTAAACAGACCTTCTATTCCTTTTGTATAACTAAAAAACAGTGTAGGGAACCTGCCTTCGTTACTCACACCTCTATCTACACCCAATCCCCAGGGTTTCCTTCCCGGCGTATATTGAATACTCATACTCACTTCAGCCTGATTTATGACACGCCTGATATTACCGTTCTCATCAAAAAAATCGGCATTAAATAATTTTTGATCAGCCGACTTTAAGGATTTTAAAGTTCCACCAAATTTAAGCTCAACGTTTTTAATCGGTTCTATAGAAACTTTTCCATTTGTAATATTAATGTCCGACAAGAAAGAATTATCCCCTCTTGTAAACAAAGAGGTTGAGGCAAAACTTCTATCAAGAACATCATTGGATGTTGTCAAACTAACTCCAAGTTGCTCTATATCCCTTCGATTGCCCAATGACAATACAATTCTATTGTTCTTTTCAACCAACCACTTTCCCTCTATTCCGTACTTAAATTTTCGATCACCAAATCCATAGGCAATATATCCTTGCAAACGCCACATATCCGATTGACTAAAATAAGTCCTTCCTCCAACTCTTAATTTGAACCCCTCAATCTCATTTAATCCGATGGTTGAATAGATAGGACCCCAGTCAAATCCATCGGCTACTTGCCAATATCCGGAAGTAAGAATTTCGGCAATACTATTCAATTCTTTGAATCGTTTAACGGTTTGAAGGGTATCTAACATTTTATATATACCCGCCTCGTCAGCATTTAATTTTTCCATCCTATTTTCAGACCAAAAATCATCATTTTTATGATAGATTTCTTGATCGGGAATAACCTCCTTTTTATAATATTCGTCTGGCCGTTTAAAATTGAATAAATGATTATCATATAAAGTAGTTCTTTTACCGTATACCCCTTTAGATTCATCTTTGCTTCTCAAAGCAAAATCACTCATAAAATGATCTCTTTTTAAAATAAAGACACTATCATTTACCACGTCAAATTCTTGTTCTATATATACCTCTTTCACCCAGTTTACATCGGCACTTTTATTGGCATACATTTCTATTTGCTTAATAGCAAAGGTCGTGTCATTCACCCAAAAATTACCTTTAAAGGTGAGTTCATTCTTTCTCCTTGGATAGAACACAATATTGTAGCACCATTTATTTTCTATAAATGAACTGTCTGCCAAAACGTAATTATAGGTTTGAGGACCTAACCTCGACAAGGGACTGGCGAAACTCTTGTCAAAAAATTTAACGAAATTATCATAAATGTCATAATCGACATATAGCTGCTTGATAAATGCAATTAAACCTTGATTATCTTGAAAACCCGAGTTTTTATTTCCTAAAAGTTTTTCATTGAATTTTTTGGGAATGGTATTGGTACCATAAACTTTATAGGCAGATTCGTTTATAAATATAGGTAAATAGGGTTTTCCCGTAATAGATGAGGTATCTACTTGGTCAAAGATGAATTCCATTCCCTTAAAAACTTTGCTCGACTTAAATTTTTCATCAATATTATTGAGGTCGAACTCAATCTTTTCATATTTACTGTATTCATAGTCATTATAAAGATTGAGGCCATTTTTTCTCTTTTTTTCCCATATTTTCCTCAATATATCAATAGCAGGATTATTCTTGTTTTTCACCCTCCCGGAATAAACTGTAACTTCCTTTAGAATATCTGCGTCTTCCTTTAAAATGATGACTAGGTTATAGTTGTTTATTTCAAGAGGTACAATGGCCTTTTCATATCCCATAAAAGTAACTTCCATTTCTTTGTAATACTCATCGGCCTCAATATAAAATTTACCTTTTTCGTCAGATACTGTCCCTTTAATAGATCCTTTAAGAAGTATATTGGCAAAAGGTATTGGTTCATTATTTTCATCCACAACACTTCCGCTAACCCTCACTTGTGCAAGTAAATGGCAATGAATAATCAGAGCTAGAAATAAAAAGAAACCAATTTTCTTCGTCATAAACCTTCCGTAAAAAAACCTTTCAAGAAAGAAAGGGAATTGAAGTGCTCAAAATTACAGTTTTTAAAATCAAAGCCATTATTTTCACAGAGAAATGATTTTTTAATTATTGGTACTTTACTTAAACGCCTATACTTTGAAGATATTTTTTTGGTGTAGATCCATACTTTTTCTTAAACGCAGCGATAAAATGACTGGGCGTACTATAACCAACCTCAAAACTTACTTCAGCAATATTATGCTTTTTGGTTGTTAAAAGGTTTCTGGCATACTCCATTTTGTAATTGAATAAAAAAGCGAAAGCAGTTTCTCCATAAATATGTTTGAATCCGTCTTTTAGGTATTGCAGTGGCAAATTTACTTGATTTGCTAAATCAGTTAAAGTCGGTGGTTCTGCAAAATTTTCGATTAGTATTTCTTTAGCAAGCCGTATTTTTTCAACATTATTATCATCTTCCAAGTAGGGGCATTTTTGTTTTTCATCCGCATCCGATTGATGAAAATATAAACTGAGCAATTCATAAACTTTCCCACGGGTATATAATTTTTCTAAAGAAGAATGCAGACCGTAATTAAATATTTGATTTAGAACAATCATTAAAGAGGGCTCTAAAGCCTTTTCCAGATAATACTTCTTTTCAATATTTTCTGGATTGAGGAAGTGAATTAGATTTGCCTCTTTCGTAAAAAAAGAATGAAATTTATCAATGGAAATCAAGAGAACAATTGCCCGAGAACGTGCCTTCAAATTCAGATCTATAGGCAGATTAACTTGAGGATTATATATGAGATATGAGTTGTTCTCACCAACATCCAAATGATAATTACCTCTATTAAAATTTAATTGGTAACTACCTTGAATTCCAAAATGCATCTGTATTACGTCACTTTCTCCACTGTGAAAAAAATTTCTTTCTATGGGTCGATTATTTTTTAGTTTTATGATGGTAAAACCTGGCTCAATCTCAAATAAAAACGCCATACTTTCATCGATACTTTCTGCCATAATAATTTTAATATTAAACTAATACACTCGCTAAATCTAATAAATAAGCCACAAAAATAAGGAATTTAAATTTTAAAGCTTAATTCTTCCAGCGACATTTCTAAAAATAAAAAAACCATCTTAAAAGATGGTTTTTACAATCTTAACATTCGTAATATCATTTAACGTACATCACTTTTTTTACTGCGGCAATGACGTCATTTGCATTTGGCAACCATTCTTCCAATAAGACAGGTGAAAAAGGTGCGGGTGTATCTGCAGTTGTAATTCGCTGAATAGGTGCATCTAAATAATCAAATACATTTTCTTGAACCTGATACGTAATTTCACTTGCTACACTGGCAAAAGGCCAAGCTTCTTCCAAAATAACCAAACGATTCGTTTTCTTTACAGAAGTAAAAATTGTTTGATGATCCATGGGTCTAACAGTTCTTAGATCAATAATTTCTACTGAAACACCCTCTTTTTCAAGAATTTCTGCCGCTTTATAGGCTTCTTTTATAATTTTTCCAAAGGAGACAATAGTAACATCAGTTCCCTCTCTCTTAATATCTGCAACTCCAATTGGTAAGATATACTCTCCCTCCGGCACCTCTCCTTTGTCCCCATACATCTGCTCTGATTCCATAAAAATAACCGGATCATCATCTCTAATCGCTGCTTTCAATAATCCTTTTGCATCATAAGGATTTGAGGGCACGATCACTTTTAGACCTGGTGTATTGGCGTACCAGTTTTCAAAAGCTTGTGAATGTGTAGCTCCTAATTGGCCGGCACTACCGGTTGGACCACGAAAAACAATAGGACATGGAAACTGACCTCCAGACATTTGCCTAATTTTTGCGGCATTATTTATGATCTGATCAATCCCTACTAAAGAAAAGTTAAATGTCATAAACTCAACAATAGGCCTGTTGCCATTCATGGCAGAACCAACAGCGATTCCTGAAAATCCCAATTCTGCAATAGGTGTATCAATGACCCTTTTTGGACCAAATTCATCCAACATGCCTTTTGATGCTTTATAAGCTCCATTATATTCGGCAACTTCCTCACCCATTAAATAGACTGATTCATCGCGACGCATTTCTTCACTCATTGCTTCGGCGATTGCCTCTCTGAATTGAATTGTTTTCATTTTCTAAGATTTAATTACAAAACTCAATACTTTACAAACACATCGTTTATCTTTACCATAAAATCGAAATTACGAAGGCCAAAAATAAAACCTGTTATAAAAGTTGTGCAAAAATAAATATTTTTTATGGAAAAGATGCGATTTAAAATAGGTTTAAAAAATTGTTCTAACTGAATTTTTTATTATGCATGCATAGTATTTTAGATATTTTTATTTTATCTTCGTAACTTAAATTTATTGAGAATAAACACAAATAGATATGAAAGTATTAGTATGTATAAGTCACGTTCCAGATACTACATCGAAGATCAATTTTTCGGATAATGATACCAAGTTTGACACAAACGGAGTACAATTTGTCATCAACCCTTATGATGAATTTGCACTTACTCGAGCCATGTGGCTAAAAGAAAAGCAAGGAGCCTCTGTAACCGTTGTGAATGTGGGAAATCAAACCACAGAACCAACACTTAGAAAGGCCCTAGCAATTGGTGCGGACAATGCCGTAAGAATAAATGCCGAACCCACCGATGGTTTCTTTGTGGCAAGTCAGATTTCAACTTATGTAAAGAAGGAGAATTACGACTTAATCTTGGCGGGTAAAGAATCAATCGACTATAATGGGGGAATGGTTCCCGGTATGTTAGCTCAAATGTTAGATATAGATTTCGTGAATGCCTGTATAGGTTTTGAGGTTGAGGGTAACTCAGTAAAAGCTTTCAGAGAAATTGACGGTGGAAAGGAAGTTTTGGAAGCAAAGTTACCTATTGTTTTAGCCGGCCAAAAAGGAATGGTTGAAGAAAAAGACCTTAGAATTCCTAACATGAGGGGAATTATGATGGCAAGACAGAAGCCTCTAACTATTGTCGAACCCACCAACGAAAGCGCAAAAAGTGATTCCGTTAAATATGAAAAACCACAGCAAAAATCAGCCTGTAAAATTGTTGATGCGGATAATTTGGATGAGCTTATTTCCCTTTTACACAATGAAGCAAAAGTAATTTAATCACAACTTAAAAATAAATAATATGTCTGTTTTAGTATTTGCAGATCACTCGGAAGGAAAATTCAAAAAAATAGCCTTGGAATTAATTTCATATGGCAAAAGCGTAGCGAAAAAAGCACAATCAAAATTAATTGTAGCCACCATCAACACTGATGAGTATCAAGAATTAGCTCAATATGGAGCCGATAAAATTGTTCAACTTAAAGATAATCGTCTCGATGACTTTTCGGCAAAAGCCTTTAGCGATGCCTTAGCACAGGTTGCTAGACAGGAAAATTCTGATATAGTTTTGATCGATTCGAGTAGTAACGGAAAGTATTTAGCACCTATGTTAGCAGTAGAACTGAATGCCGGTATGGCATCAAACACTATTGCAGTACCGGAAACTATAGAACCCTTTGTAGTAAAACGCATGGCATTTTCATCTAAAGGCTTTGTTTTTACAGCTATCAATTCTGAGAAAAAAATCATTTGTTTAGCAAAGAATTCATTTGGTTTGAAAGAAGAAAAAACGGATCCAGAATTAATTTCATTCGCACCCACTTTAAAGGAGAAAGATTTCGATTTAAAATCGGTCTCAGTTGAAAAAACATCTGGAAAGGTTACGATCGCCGATGCAGATATTGTAGTTTCAGGCGGTAGAGGTTTGAAAGGACCTGAAAACTGGGGCTTAGTGGAAGATCTGGCCCAAGTATTAGGAGCAGCCACTGCCTGTTCAAAACCAGTTTCCGACCTTGGATGGAGACCTCATTCAGAGCATGTTGGACAAACAGGGAAACCGGTTTCATCAAACTTGTATATAGCTATTGGTATTTCTGGAGCCATTCAACATTTGGCAGGGGTAAATTCATCAAAAGTGAAAGTTGTGATCAATACAGATCCTGAAGCTCCATTTTTTAAAGCTGCAGATTATGGTATTGTTGGGGATGCTTTTGAGGTTGTTCCTCAGCTCACAGAAAAATTAAAAGCTTTTAAGAGCAACCAATAAACGATTTTTTCGTAAATTAGTCTGTCAAAGGCTGTTTGAATTTCGGGCCAAATATGTCCTAAATTTGTACAGCCTTTTTCATTTTTTATTAATATTTTCGCCTTTTAATTACTTAGTAGTTGTGAGTTTAGTAAGATTGAACATAAAGGGTATATCCTATAGCCAAACGCAAAGTGGTGCATACGCCCTGGTTTTAAGTGAAAATGAAGGAGAACGAACTTTACCCATCATTATTGGTGCTTTTGAAGCACAGTCTATTGCTATTGCATTAGAAAAGGAAATCAAACCACCGAGGCCTTTAACACATGATTTATTTAAGACCTTTGCCGATCGATTCAATATCCATATCAAACAAGTGATCATTCACAAACTCGTTGATGGCGTTTTTTATTCCAGTTTGATTTGCGAAAGTGATGGAATTGAAGAAATTATAGATGCTAGAACATCTGATGCAATCGCTTTAGCGATCCGTTTTCAATCTCCAATTTTTACCTTCGAAAATATTTTAGATAAAGCTGGAATTATTCTAAAAATAAAAGATCAAACGAAATTAGAGCAAGCCAAATTTAAAATGGAAGATCTAATAGCCGATATTGATGAGGAATTGGAGGAAGATAATCCACATAAAAATGAGAGCTTAGAGGAGTTAAAAAAACAATTAGAACAGGCTGTTCTAAACGAAAATTACGAATTGGCAGCTCGGTTGCGCGATGAAATTTCTAAGAGAGAATAAAAACAAGTTTATGCGGAAATTTTTGGTCGCTATTTTTCTTTTACTTTACACCTCAATCACTTATGCACAACATGCTAATGATTTAATTATAGAAAATCAAGGTTTCTCCTTTGTTTCGTTGTGGAAAGGTGTATTGGGAATGGTCGTTCTTCTGCTTTTAGCCTTTCTTTTTAGTTCTAAAAGAAAACATATAAATTGGAAAACTGTTGGTATTGGCTTAAGTGCACAATTGCTTTTGGCCATTGGTGTACTCAAAGTACCTTTTATTAGAAGTGTTTTTGAGTTTTTAGGAAAAATATTCGTTAAAATATTGGACTATACGAGAGCTGGCAGTGAGTTTCTTTTTGGTAGTTTAATGAATGAACAAAGTTTTGGATTTGTATTTGTATTCCAAATCTTGCCAACGATTATCTTTTTTTCAGCCTTGACCTCATTATTATTTTACCTCGGCGTAATTCAATTTATTGTAAAAGGAATGGCCTGGGTATTGACAAAACTTTTAAATATATCCGGTGCCGAAGGGCTCTCTGTGGCTGGAAATATTTTTTTGGGTCAGACTGAAGCCCCATTAATGATCAAGGCCTATCTTGACAAAATGAATCGATCAGAAATATTATTAGTTATGATTGGTGGAATGGCAACAGTTGCAGGAGGTGTTTTAGCTGCATATATCGGTTTCTTGGGAGGAGATGATCCGCAATTACGCTTACAATTTGCAAAACATTTATTGGCTGCATCTGTGATGGCAGCTCCAGGAGCCATCGTAATCAGTAAAATTTTATACCCCCAAACCGAACAAATTAATAGTGAGATATCAATTTCCCAAGATCAAATTGGCTCGAATATACTGGATGCTATTGCGAATGGGACTACTGAAGGATTAAAGTTGGCCGCTAATGTGGCCGCAATGTTGTTAGTGTTTGTTGCATTTATTGCCATGTTAAACGGAATTTTAGGTAAAATTGGTGATCTTACCAGTTTAAATGAATGGATAAGTGCAAACTCGCCTTATCAGGCATTATCGATTGAAGCAATTTTAGGAACGATTTTTGCCCCTTTGATGTGGCTTATTGGGGTGGCAAAAGAAGATACGATGCTTATGGGTCAACTTTTGGGGATCAAAATCGCCGCAAGTGAATTTATAGGTTATATCCAGTTAGCAGAATTAAAAAACATAGCCAACCCATTACATTTAAAATTTGAAAAATCTGTCATTATGGCTACGTATATGCTCTGTGGTTTTGCTAATTTTGCATCGATTGGGATTCAAATTGGAGGGATAGGCTCACTCGCCCCATCACAGAGAAAAACTTTGTCTGAATTTGGTATTAAAGCTCTGATTGGTGGTACTTTGGCTTCCCTTTTATCAGCGACCATAGCGGGAATGATTTTAGGCTAATTTATTTTTAAAACTAAGAAATGAAGCAGTATTTAGATCTTATAAAACATGTTAGAGATAATGGTATTTCAAAAACTGATAGAACCGGTACAGGAACTAAAAGTGTTTTTGGCTATCAAATGCGATTTAATTTAGAAGATGGGTTCCCTTTAGTTACCACAAAAAAGCTCCATTTGAAATCCATTATTCATGAACTCCTTTGGTTCCTTAAAGGAGAAACCAATATTGCATATTTAAAAGAAAATGGTGTCAAAATCTGGGATGCTTGGGCCGATGATAAGGGTGATTTAGGACCTGTGTACGGATACCAATGGAGAAATTGGAACGGTGAGGGCATAGATCAAATAAAGGACCTCATACATACTATCAAAACAAATCCTGATAGCAGACGAATGTTGATTTCAGCTTGGAATCCAAGTGTTTTGCCAGATACAAGTATATCTTTTGCTGAAAATGTGGCAAACGGAAAAGCTGCCCTTCCCCCCTGCCATGCCTTTTTTCAATTTTATGTGTCAGACGGAAAATTATCTTGTCAACTTTACCAAAGAAGTGCTGATATCTTTTTGGGTGTGCCTTTTAATATTGCGAGTTATGCCCTTTTCACAATGATGGTTGCACATGTTACAGGTCTTGGTTATGGAGATTTTATACATACATTTGGAGATGCACATATTTATAATAATCACAAAGATCAAATAGATCTGCAATTGTCAAGAGAACCTCGAGCTTTACCGCAAATGATTTTAAATACGAATGTTAAAAATATCTTTGATTTTACTTTTGAAGACTTTACCTTAGTAAATTATAATCCACACCCCCATATTAAAGGAGCTGTGTCAGTCTAAAAAAATAGATATGAAAACCTCACAACTTAAATTAAGCCTTATCGGGCAAATCATTCAGTTAAATGATGAAAAATCTTTGATTAATATTCAGGATTTTATCAATAAAATAATCTCTGTAGAGAACAAAATTGAATCTCCTTTTCTCAATAATAACCGCGAAGATTCAAATAATAATAAAGAAAACTTTAGCGAATACATCAAGGAATGGATCAAAGAAATGTAATCATGGCATCAGATCCTGGAGAAATTCATCAAACCTACGAAAAAGCTAGAAATAGATCCAAACAAAAAAAAGGTCTGTATTACCATTTCATGTTATTTTTGGTCGGTTCCGTATTTTTTATCATACTCAATAAATACATGAATATTTACCCGGAAAAGGACTGGTTTTTCTGGGCAATCATGATTTGGCTATTCTTTTTGGTTATCCACACACTAAATGTTTTTGTATTCAATCGTTTTTTTGGTGAAGAGTGGGAACGAAATGAAACTGAAAAATTAATCAAGAAGCATCAAAAGAAAGTAGACAAACTTGAAGCTAAATTAGAAAAAAAAGGCGCTTTCAATCCTAAATCTGCAGAAACCTCAAAAGAAACTGAAGTTTAAATGGTTACAATAATCGCTGCAGTTTCAGATAATTATGTTTTAGGTAAAAACAATCAGTTGATTTGGCATTTACCCGAAGACTTAAAAAGATTCAAAAGAATTACGGCAGGTCATAGTGTGATTATGGGTCGAAAAACGTTTGAATCCTTAAAAGGACCCTTACCAAAACGCAGAAACATTATTGTCACTAGAAATAAAAATTACAAAGTAGCAAACTGCGAAGTAGTCCATTCTTTGGAAGAAGCCCTTAAAATGACTCAAGCTGATGAAAATCCTTTTATATTGGGAGGGGCTCAAATTTATGAGCAAGCGTTAGATTTTGCTGATTTCATTGATTTAACTTGGGTACATCATAATTTTGATGGAGATGCTTTCTTTCCTAAAATTGATCATAACATCTGGATAGAAATTGAAAGAGAAGAACATAAAAAAGATGAATACAACCCCTATGACTACAGTTTTGTTAGGTATAAAAAAAATGGGTGATAAAATCACCCATCTTCTCAATCTAACTATTTATGAACAAAATATGAATTTTCTTTAATTAAAAGTTTAAGGTTTCGGTAAACACTTTACCTTCCGTTTCCATTCTAAAAAAGTATGTTCCCGCAGCTGCCTTGGAGAAATCAAATCTTTTTGTAATACTTATTTCATTCGAAATACTTTCTGAATAAATTAAATCTCCAAACTCATTTTGGATCGTAATTTTGAATTCATCTTTACTAAAAGATAATTTAGAAACTGTGACTAAATTATTCTTAACAATAATTACTGGTTTCAAAATAACATACTCAAGATCTGAAATTACCGTTACATCACTTTGAGTAATTTCAAAAGGAACAACTTTTAAACTAGATTTATCTTCTACTTCAAACTTGTAATTTCCAATTGGTAATGAGGTTAAATCGTAGGTCTTAGAATAATCCCCGGCGATTTTTACCTCCTCTTTGTAAATTCTCGAGCCATTTTCATCAATAATTGAAATAATTGTTCCCTTTTTTAAATTTTGGAACTTAACCGGTGCTATTTTTTCAATTAACACTTTTGTAGGATTTTCAAAATCCGTTGCCATCATCATCGTTGCACTAAACATAAGTGCTAAAACGAAACTGTTTTTAATAATTGTTTTCATAATACTGATTTTTTTAGTTTTTTAGATATGACAAATGTATAGCGTAAAACCCTACCCGGCTACATGGATTTTAATCAATTTATATGCTATTTTAACACATCATTCTTAACTATTACTTAATATTGGTAATTTACTATACTTTTAGGTTAAAAGAGTATCATTCGTTTACCCTCCTTTACGTAAATTTGTAGCGTAAATATGAATTATGAAAGCAACAAAACCTTTATTAGAAAAGGTAAGCCCGAGTTTTGGAAGTTCTATTCTAGTTAGAAAGCACACAGAAAAAATACATAGCAAATTTCCCTTTTGGCATTTTCATCCTGAAATTGAATTAGTTTATGTAAATAAAGGTGCCGGAAAAAGACATATAGGTAATCATTTGTCATATTTCAATAACAGTCAGCTCATTTTGTTAGGTGCAAATTTACCTCATAATGGTTTTACCGATAGGTTGACCTCTACAGGATCAGAAACTGTGGTACAGTTCAAACCTGATTTTTTAGGAAATGAATTTTTTAACCTGCCTGAATCGAACCATATTGTTAACCTTTTCGAAAAAGCCAAAAAAGGAATTCTTTTTAAACCTGAAACAAAAAAATTGGTTGGACCCAAAATAGAAAAATTAACAGAATTCGAAGGTTTCGCCAGGGTTTTGAAATTGTTGGAAATTCTTTATGATCTTTCTATTGCAAATGATTATGTCTTATTAAATGCCGATGGGTTCGCTTTTGAAACGGAGCCACAAGACAGTGCCAAGATTGATGTTATCTTTAAATATGTAAACAAGCATTTTCAGAATCCTATTACATTGGACGATATCGCTGACCAAGTAAGCATGACAGTGCCTGCCTTTTGCAGGTATTTCAAAAAATCTACCGGAAAGACCTTCACTAAACTAGTGAATGAGTACCGTGTGGTGCATGCTACAAAATTATTGAATGAAAGTCAATTGAGCATAACAGAGATCTGTTATGAATGCGGGTTTAATAATTTTTCTCATTTCAATAAAACTTTTCAGGAAATTACGGGGAAAAGTGCATCAAACTACCGAAGTGAGCTCAAGAAAATCGTTCAAAATAATTAATTAATATTGAATAAAAACGGGACCCTGGCTTGAACACCTTTCCAATTGGAAAATTCATCCAATTGTTTATATATCCTATAGTTTTGCTCACCAAGTTCACTTTGAAGCAATTTTTCTTTCGAGGATTTGATAAAACTCATTCCTTTAAAAGAATCTTTAATTTCCTTATGGTAATCGGGGTAATTACGGACTTGATAACTTGATAAATCTGCTAAGTTCGCTGCCTTTTCAATGGCATCTTCCAAACTACCTAATTCATCTACCAAGCCTATTTCCTTAGCTTGAACACCTGTCCAAACTCTTCCCTGTGCAACACTATCTACTTCGGCAAAAGTCATATTCCTTCCATCTGCAACCTTCTGAACAAAGGTTTGATAAAAATCATTGATATCGTTCTGCACATTTCCGTAATATTCAGGATCCATCGGTTCAAAAATGCTGTAACCACTCGATTGTCGATTTGTACCAACTTGCTCTGCATTTATTCCTATATCACCAACAAATTTACTCAGGTTGGGTAAAATTCCAAAAACACCTATAGAACCCGTAATAGTTGTTGGTTCTGCAAAAATGTAATCTGCATTGCAGGCCATATAATAGCCACCGGATGCTGCAACATCTCCCATAGAAACTACCAAAGGTAATTTGCCTGATGCAAGTTCAAGCTCTCTCCACATAATATCACTGGCCAAACCACTTCCACCCGGCGAATTAATTCTTAAAACAATCGCCTTTACACTAGGATTTTTCTGTGCTTTCTTTAATGCTGATACAATTAAGTCTTGCCCTATTGTGTTTTCATCACCTTCTCCATAAATAATTTCACCCTGTGCATAAATGACAGCTACCCTGTCTTTGGCAGAAGATTTTATTCTGCCTTTACCGGATTCAATATATTCTTTAAGGGTAATATAATTAACATCCTCTACATCTTCAACCTCTATTCTGTTTTTCAATTTTTCACGATATTGATCCTTATAAATTGATCCATGTACCATATGGGAGGCCAAGGCACGCTCCGGATTTCTGGCATCCAATTCATCCGCGATTAAATTCAATTCTTCCACTGTTTTTTTCTTGTCATAACCAATATCTTCAATCATTTGATCCCAAATAGATTGTAAAAATGATTTGGTCTGCTCCCTGTTTTCTGCGCTCATTTCATTGGCCAAAAATGGCTCCACCGCACTTTTGTATTTTCCGTGTCTTACAACCTCCAATTTAAAACCAAATTTTTCCTGAAAATCTTTGAGGTATATTACTTCACTGCTCAATCCTTTAAACTCTATACCTCCTACCGGGTTAACGAACATCGAGTCTGCTACAGAACTAAAATAAAAACTTTTTTGAGGATAGATGTCTGCATAAGCATAAACGAATTTTCCTGTTTCTTTAAATTCTTGTATTTTATCCCTTAAACTTTGCACTTGCGAAATACCGGCATTTATGTTGAGTACCTCAATACTTATTCCTTTAATATGGTCATCGGTTTTTGCGTTCTCAATTGCATTGACCATTTCATTTAACCCCATCCTTTTATCGTTTAAACCGAGTATTACAGCAAACGGATCATCAATTCTGGGCGCAAAATCCTTTATTTGAGCATCTAATTTTAGCGTAAGAATACTATTTTCCTTTACCTTGACCAGGTCGTCCCCGCCAAATTGCGAACTTAGAACAGAAGCAATCATGGCAAAAACAAAAAACATGATGAACATCGAAATAAAAAATCCTAAGATTACCGCTAATAATTCACGTAAGAAGGTCATATAATTTTCTTTTAAAGATCAAGTATAAGTCGTGTATTCTCCCTTTTTGTTACAACAATATAAAAATAAATCTACTTTTTAAACATTTCTGTAACCGAATTGTTTTCTTTGCATTTCCATATGAGAATTGTTAGAAATACATATTTATCTTTAGGCTCGAATTTGGGTAACCGACTTCAAAATTTACAAGATGCCGTTGATATGCTTGCTGAAAAATGTGGCCATATCTCTTTGATTTCTTCGGTCTACGAATCAAAATCCTGGGGCTTTGAAAGCGATAATTTCTACAACATTTGCTTAAAATTAAACACCTACTTAAATCCTGAAGTACTTCTGGAAAAAATTTTAATCATTGAAAATAATTTAGGTAGGCAAAGAACAAAGGATAAATCATATCGGGCAAGAACTATTGATATTGATATCATTTTTTTTGAGGATGAAATTATTTTTAGTGAAACCCTTCTGGTACCCCACCCACATTTGTCAGACAGGAAATTTGTTCTTGTCCCCTTAGCAGAAATAGCCCCAAATTTTGTCCATCCCATTACAAATATTTCGATATCCCAAACTTTGAAAAATTGTCATGATGCTTCAGAAGTTTTAAAAATCAATGAGAAGTTAATACGCCCAATATCCCTTTTTGAAAAGTATAATTATATCGCCATTGAAGGAAATATAGGTTCTGGAAAAACGAGTTTAGCAAAAAAATTAGGTGATGATTTTAATGCAAAATTAGTACTGGAAAGGTTTGCAGACAACCCTTTTCTACCAAAGTTTTACGAAGATGGAGACCGTTATGCTTTTCCCCTTGAAATGAGTTTTTTGGCAGACAGGTATCATCAATTAACTGAAGATCTTTCTCAATTTGATCTCTTTAAGAACTTTATCGTATCAGATTATTATATATTCAAATCATTAATTTTCGCCCAGGTAACACTTCCCAAGGAAGAGTACAGCCTATACCGCAAGATGTTTGATATAATGTATAAAGAGATCACTAAACCAGATATTTATATTTTCCTCTATCAGGATACAGATCAGCTTTTGGAAAATATCAAAAAAAGAGGTCGGCCCTACGAACAGAATATCCAAAGCGAATATTTAAATAAAATACAAACGGCCTATTCAAATTTTATCAAAACAGAGGGTAATCTAAACACACTTATTATTGATGTTTCAAACTTAGATTTTGTCAATAAGAGTGAAGATTACCAACAAGTTTTGAATTTGATAAACAAATGAACTACTAAATAAGTCCGGTTTTTTCAGCGAAATAAGCGCAAAAATCCTTCATTGTGGCACTCATTTTATCATCTCCTGTCGAAACTTCAAAAGAATCTGCCATCGACATTAATATTTGGTGATAAAACCTCTTCATATCATCAACTGGCATATCCTTGGTCCAAAGGTTTATTTTATAAGTATCTTTATTTTTCGCATCCCACACAGACAAAAAAGCAGCTCTAGCTTCCATATTTTGAATATTTCCATCTTCTGCACTCCAAAATAATTCTTCAGGAACTTTATTTTCATCCAGTCCAACCCTGATCTTGATATTCGATTTGTATTTAACCGCCATAATTTTTTAAGTATAATTAAGCCTTATTTGGCTTGTATTTAGATTTTTTAAAAATTTCTTCATTGCTGAAAGTCAAAATTTCCTGAATAGAAACGTCATTATTTTCCATAAAACGAGAAATGATAAGGTATCCGAACCATTTCCCAATAGCGCCCGGTGAATCCTGATCGTTTGCCAAATAAAATTTGGAAAATGGTGCATCAAACAAAAACCTTTCAGATAATTCAGGGTCATTACTAAAGATCATCTCATTTTCAATAAAATATTTCCAAATGTCCGATTCATTATTGGCCAGCCATTCCATCTGTTCTTTGTCATAACCCAAAATTTCAGCTATAGGTGTATTGGGCAAAAAAGCTTCGACTAATTTTATCCGCTTCCCCTCCTGTATCATTCTTGAAACAAAACTTCTGTCCGGTGAAGGCTTTACAATCCTTTTTGCAAACTCATTACTAACGTCCACAATGAGGTGATCCGGTGTATTATTTCTTTTAATATACATAGGAAAACTTCCGTAAAATTCATGATCTTTTCCCAAATAATGATCCACAGAAATGAGCAATAAACTATCTGTTAAGATAACTTTATTATCGGGGTCAATATTGGTTAAAAGCGTGACGACTTGAGGTTCCCTGAATTTTGGAAAATAGTAGGTTATGTGTTGAAAAAGAGATGCTAACTCATTCTTCTGATTACCAAAATCTTTAAAAACTGCTTCTGTTTCAGCGAATAACTCTAATTCATCTGGATTATTTCTTTTATTCACCCAAACGGAGTCGTCAAATTTTGTTGGGAATAAATAGGGATATTCTTGTTTCAAATCTTGCAAAGCAACTTCTTGATCATAAAACACTTGTTCAAAGCGTCGTAAATCTACATCAACCTCTATTGTTGACACATCTGCTATGGTATTTTTATGATTATGGCAACTAAAAAAGAGAATTGCACCCAGTAAAATCAATAATTTCTTCACGTTCTCAGATTAAATTAGACAAAAATATTTTGTTTATTTTTGCTCGACAAAACTACTAAATACTTTCTTTATGAACACAGAAAAGGTTGTGAATCACATTGTCAAATGGTTGAAAGATTATGCTGAAAACGCAAAAGTAAAAGGTTTTGTTGTGGGGGTGTCCGGTGGAATTGATTCTGCACTCACTTCTACCTTATGCGCAAAAACAGGCCTTCCGACACTTTGCTTAGAAATGCCGATACATCAAGGTATATCTCAGGTAAATCGTGCGAAAGAACATATCATCCAATTAAAAGCAAACTATAAAAACGCCTGCTCGGAATTAGTAGATCTAACGCCAGTTTTTGAGTCATTTAAAGTTGCCGTTCCAAAAGGAAGTTCAGAAGCTAAAACTGATCTTTCCCTGGCAAATACGAGGGCAAGATTACGAATGACCACTTTATATTATTTTGCCGGAATTCATGGTTATTTAGTTGCGGGTACAGGAAATAAAGTTGAAGATTTTGGCGTCGGATTTTATACCAAATACGGTGATGGAGGGGTAGATGTTAGTCCGATTGCAGATTTGATGAAATCGGAAGTATACAAACTGGCAAAATTTGTAAATGTTCCTGGTTCTATTTTAAAAGCCCAACCTACCGATGGTTTATTTGGCGATTCTCGAACTGATGAAGATCAATTGGGAGCAAGTTATGATGAATTAGAATGGGCAATGAATGAAATTGAAAAAGGTAATGGAGCTAAAGATTTTCAAGGAAGAAAAAAAGAAGTGTTAGAAATTTATACCAGATTAAACAAAGTGAATCAACACAAAATGAAGCCTATACCTGTTTGTGAAATTCCTGCATCTCTCAAATAAATCAGATAACCCTATTCAATTTTTCGAACAATAGCTTTTTCAGATTGTTGTATTCCATAATGGTATCTAGTTTTTCCATTCGAAGACCAATTTCTTCATCTTCCTCTTCAATTTCTTTTAATTCATTCCCAATAGATTGAATTTTTTGTTCTATTAATATTCTTCTCAAATTATAAATTACATCCAAAACTAATTTATTCAAATTCCTCTCTTTCGGCTTTACATGAATATCTTTCTTGCTCCAATCGCTTAAGACATGTTTTTCATCTTCCATTAATATATCACTCACGGCAGATCCTAAATCAAGGTCTTCATGTTGTGTGAAAAAATCCGGAGAAACCTGATTATCCTGATTGAGCTGATGGATAATTTCAAAATATATTTTCTTAAAAACATCATCCGTGAACTCTATCTCATCATCCTGCAGCTGCATATAGATTTCGTAAGAAACTTTATTTTGTATGACTATTTTTTTTGGCTTATTATGATTCTCAGCATCTAGCTCATAGTCGATAAACTCTACTGTTTGATTACCAAAAAGCAATAAAATCTCTATGATTTTCTTCTCTAATAAATACAACTGATCAATTTTAGGCTGTACTTTTTTCTCCACCTTAACTCCGGTAAAGATGGGTTGCAGAGGTTTTAAGGTTGATGGATTTTGTTGATTTCTTTTTAGAATTTGAGCCAATTCACTAAATAAAACAGATTCTGAAATGTCGAGTAAATGTGAACATTCTTGCACATAAACTTCTCGCTGAATATTGTCTGGTATTTTGGCAATACTTTGGACAATATCTCTTATTAATCCCGCCTTTTTAATTGGATCATTTTGAGCTTCTTCCAGTAAAAGGGAGGTTTTAAACCTGATAAAATCTTTGGCATTATCTTCTAAAAAAAGAAGGATTTCTTCCGTTTCTCTTTTTTTAGAAAAACTATCGGGATCCTCACCATTGGGAAAAGTGACCACTTTAACATTCAGGCCTTGTTCTAAAATAAGATCAATACCTCTAATTGAAGCCCTTATACCTGCAGCATCACCATCAAACAATACAGTCACATTTGGGGTAAGTCTTTTTATTAACCTGATCTGATCCGGTGTTAAAGCAGTACCGGAAGATGCAACCACATTATGAATGCCCGTCTGATATAAAGAAATAACATCAGTATAACCCTCAACCAAGTAGCATAAGTCCTTTTGTGCAATACTTTGTTTTGCCTGATACAAACCATACAATACCTTACTTTTATGGTAGATGTCAGACTCAGGAGAATTCACATATTTCGCAACTTTGGCGTCTTTAAGCAGTGTTCTCCCACCAAACCCAAGAACTCTTCCGCTCATAGAATGAATTGGAAACATCACCCGACCTTTAAAACGATCGAATTGTTTTTGCTCGTTTACAATGGTCAATCCTGTTTTTTGAAGAAATTCCAGTGAATATTTTTTGTCTAGGGCGTATTCTGTAAAAGCAGACCATTCATCTAACGCATAGCCCAATTCAAATTTTTTGATCGTTTCTGGGGTAAATCCGCGCTCCCTAAAATAACTGAGCCCTATTGCTTTTCCTTTTTGTGTTTCAAGTAAATTTTTATGAAAATAATTCTTGGCAAATTCACTTAACAAATACATACTTTCTCTTTCATCGGCTTGAGCTTTTTGCTCATCTGTCTGAACGGTTTCTTCTATGTCGATCTGATATTTTTTTGCCAGAAAACGAATGGCTTCAGGATAGGTATAATGCTCATGCTCCATTAAAAAAGTGACCACATTACCCCCTTTACCAGAACTAAAATCTTTCCAGATTTGCTTAACCGGTGATACCATAAATGAAGGCGTCTTTTCGTCTACAAATGGACTCAGCCCTTTGTAATTGCTTCCGGATTTTTTAAGGTTAACAAAATCCCCTATTACCTCTTCTACCCGGGCAATTTCAAAAACTTTATCGATGGTATTTCTTGAAATCATGGATTAATAAAAAAATGGATGATAAAGATAAAAAAAACACCGTCTCGAAGGACGGTGCTAATTTTTTAAGAGGCCGCTTTTAACTTTTTAAGCGTATTTACATTTAATTTCTCTTGAGCATAGGACTTTGTCACTCGCAATTTAGTTTCGTCAGAACCGGGAAGTTCGAACATGGCATCGGTCAAAATTTCTTCACATAAAGAACGTAATCCTCGAGCACCAAGTTTGTATTCTAAAGCCTTATCCACTATATAATCCAAAGCTTTTTCATCTATGGTAAAATCAATTCCGTCAATTTCGAACAACTTACGATATTGCTTTATAAGTGCATTCTTTGGATCTGTAAGAATTGATCTTAGCGTATCTCTATCTAATGATTTCATATAAGTAAGCACCGGTAATCTACCGATGATCTCAGGAATCAAACCAAAAGATTTAAGATCAGATGGAAGTACATATTGCAATATATCATGATTATCCACATCGTCTCCTGCCTTTGAAGCACCATAACCTACGGCCTGCATATTTAGCCTTTTACTGATAAGTTTATCAATACCGCTAAACGCACCACCAGCAACAAACAAAATATTTTTGGTGTCTACTTCGACAAATTTTTGATCGGGATGTTTTCTTCCTCCTTTTGGCGGAACGTTTACTACCGTACCTTCCAACAATTTTAAAAGGGCCTGTTGTACCCCTTCTCCAGATACGTCTCTTGTAATACTCGGATTATCTCCTTTACGAGCAATTTTATCAATCTCATCAATAAAAACAATTCCTTTTTCTGCTTTATCCACATTGTAATCTGCAGCCTGTAGCAGGCGAGTCAAAATTGTTTCCACATCTTCACCAACATATCCGGCCTCTGTTAAAACGGTTGCGTCTACAATGGCAAAAGGCACATCTAGCATTTTGGCAATAGTACGAGCGATAAGGGTTTTACCCGTTCCCGTCTCCCCTACTAATACAATATTGCTCTTCTCAATTTCTACCTCCTCTGTTTTACTGGTCTTTTGTTGTAACCTTTTGTAATGATTATATACAGCTACAGACATTACTTTTTTCGCTTGATCTTGCCCAATAATGTATTGATCTAAAAAATCTTTTATCTCAGAAGGTTTCTTAATAACAAAATCTGCACTTAATTTATCCTTTTTAGACTCGGCTATTTCTTCTAAAACAATACCATGTGCTTGCTCAATACATCGATCACAGATATGTGCATCAATACCTGCAATGAGTAAATTAGTTTCGTCCTTTTTACGTTTACAAAACGAACATTCCAGCTCTTCTTTTTTCGCCATAATATTTATTTAGCTTTGCAAAGCCATTTCTTACTTATTTCTCGTCAAAATTTCATCGATCATACCATATTCTTTGGCTTCTTCCGAGGTCATCCAATAATCTCTGTCCGAATCCTTCTCGATTTTCTCAAAAGTTTGGCCGCTGTGATAAGCAATGATATCGTATAATTCTTTCTTTAGCTTTAAAGTTTCTTTCAAGGTAATTTCCATGTCTGACACCTGTCCCTGAGTACCACTCATAGGTTGGTGAATCATTATTCTGGAATGCTTTAACGCTGATCTTTTTCCTTTCGTTCCTGCACACATCAAAACAGCTCCCATTGACGCAGCCATTCCTGTGCAAATAGTCGCGACTTCTGGTTTTATAAATTGCATGGTATCGTAAATTCCCAAACCTGCATATACTCCTCCGCCGGGTGAGTTAATATAGATGGAGATGTCTTTGGATGAATCTACACTTTCTAAGAAGAGCAATTGCGCCTGAATGATATTGGCAACCTGGTCATTAATTCCTGTACCTAAAAAGATAATTCTGTCCATCATCAATCTTGAGAAGACATCCATTTGTGCTACGTTTAATTGTCTTTCTTCTATGATATAAGGGGTAACATTGGTGATCATATTATCTATGTACAGGCTATTGATCCCTCTGTCTTTTGTTGCGTATTTCTTAAATTCTTGTCCGAAATTCATATTTTATAACTTTACTTTTAAACTGTAAATATACTCAAATTGACCTAAAAAAGGCCTGCTAATCGTATCCCTTCTACTTTGTTAGAAAAAAATACCTCAGAGATAAAAATCCATGAGGTATTCATATTCGTTTTTACAAACTCTTTTATTTGTAAACTTCCTTGATAAAATCTTCAAAATTTACTTCTGCAACTTCTAAATTTACGTTTTCTCTAAAGAAATTCAACAGTTTTTCATTCATTAATTGTTCTGACAATCTCTTTGCTTCTTGTTGATTCCCTAGCACTCGGTTAGCAATATCATCTAATTCACTTTCCTCAGGGTTCATCTGTCCGTACTGTGCCATTTGTGTCCTGATAAAGCCTTTTGTATAGTCTTTTAAATCTTCATAAGATATTTGAATACCGTTGTCCTTACTCAATTTATTTTCAATCAATTGATAACGCAAACCTTTTTCAGATTTCTGATATTCCTCTTTTGCTTCCTCATCATTAAGTGCTTTGTCACCGGCAACGGCTAACCATTTTTGAAGAAATTCTACAGGCAATTCAAACTTTGTATTTTCGATCAAACTTTCTGTCACTGCATTCAACATGTGTTGGTCTGCCTGTTGCTTGAATTGATTCTCAGCATCCTCCTTCAATTTTGCTCGAAATTCTGCTTCATCCTTTACATTTCCTGCACCAAAAATTTTATCAAAAAGTTCCTGACTTAAATCGGCTAATTCTGTTTTTGAAATTTCGTTGATAGTTACTTTTAAAGGAATATCTAAACCATGCACCTCATCATGAGTAACATCCAGAACTTTCATCAAATTATGATCATCTTCAAAAAGTCCTTTTGATTTTAACTCGATCTCTTCACCAACCTTCTTGCCTAAAAATTTCTTGGTATTTGATTTCCCTTTCAAATCTTCCAGCTTTATCGTCGATTTTTTATTGATCTCCTTTTCTTCATTTTCAAAAGTTACGGTTACATGATCACCTTCTTCAACGCTGTCTTTCTGGATAATCTTTCCGTACTGCTCTCTAATTCGACGAATTTGGTCATCAATCATCTTATCGTCAGCAATAATCTTATAAACTTTGATCGCCTTTTCGGGTTTCAAATTCACCTCGAACTCAGGAGCTAAGCCCAGTTCAAACTCAAATGAAAACTCATCTGTGTCCCATGAAAAATCTTCCTTTATTTTTGGAAGCGGATTCCCCAAAACATCTAATTTTTCTTCTACTAAATAATTACCTAAAGCATCTTGCAATAATTTATTGACTTCATCTATCATTACAGATTTTCCATACTGCTTTTTTACTAAGCTCATCGGTACATGACCTTTTCTAAACCCTGGAATATTTGCTTTTGTTCTGTAATCCTTCAAAACATTCTCAACCTTTTCCTGATAATCATCAGCTGAAATGTCGATGCGAACAATAGAATTAAGTTTGTCGATGTCTTCTTTTGTAATATTCATTTTATGTTTATTTACTTTTTTTGATTTTGAGCCTGCAAAATTATGAAATAAACCTCATTAAACCATACGAAAAAAGTGAAATAAAGAAAAACATCCGTTAACAGATTGTTAAAGGTTGTTTTTCTAGCCATTTAAATGTCAGTTAGTTAGATAAAATAAGGCATGAACTTACTTTTCTATAATCTTATAGAGAAAAGACTGGGTAATTGATAACAAAATACTAAAGAGCATAGCCCACCAAAAACCATCTACATAAAATCCACTGATCAGCTTTGAAGCGATCATAATAATTAATGCATTGATGACCAGTAAAAACAGACCCAATGTGATAATGGTGATTGGCAGGGTAAGTATCACTAATATAGGTTTCAAAAGTCCGTATAATAAACTGAGAACGACGGCTAAGATCAGCGCGGTGGTTAGGCTGTCCACGGTCACATGTGGCTTCAATATGTATTCAAGAATAAGTACTGCAAGAGCGCTGAGCAAAAATTTCAAAATAAGCTTCATAATTATTGGTTTTTGATATCAAATGATGAATTTACTTACTTTTTCAAATAATGAAAGGTAAGTTGATAAAAATCTGTTGGGTTCTCAGCATGCAACCAATGACCTGCATTTTTAACTGTCACAATTTCGGCCGAGGGAAAATGGTGTTTGATAATAATTTCATCCTCCAAAGTTATATAATCTGAATTTTCTCCTTTTATAAATAAGGTTGGTTTATGGTAAACATTATTTTCAGCCAATGGCCTTCCCACTTCTTCAATATGCTCAACGATCGATTTTAAATTAAATCTGAAATCATAAGTGCCATCATCCTTTCTGTTCACATTTTTTAATAAGAATTGACGAATTCCAAAATTAGAAATGTATACTTTTAACACATCTTCAACTTCAGTTCTCTGTTTGATCTCAGAAAAATCTACCGCTTGCAAGGCTTTAGTGATTATTTGGTGATGAGGCGCATAATAACGTGGAGAAATATCTGCAACAATCAATTTTTTTACAACATCCTCATTCTTGGTACTGTATAACATAGCTGTCTTTCCTCCCATGCTATGACCCAATAAATTGACTTCCTTTAACTCATGAAAAGAAATGTACTTACCCAGATCCTCAGCCATATGTTCATAAGAAAATTCATCCGAATGAAAACTTCTCCCATGGTTTCTTTGATCGATCAGGTGTACCTCAAAATCTTCAGCATACTTGTTTGCTAAAGTTTTCCAATTATCACCCATCCCAAAAAGTCCATGCAAAATAATGAATGGCTCCCCTGCTCCCAGAACATTTGCGTGTAACAGCTTCATCCTTTTAATTTATGCAAATACATATTCACTACATTTTCGAAACCAAAATAAAGGGACTCCGCTATTAATGCGTGTCCAATAGAAACTTCATCTAAATGAGGTACTTCTTGAGCAAAAAATTCAATGTTATCTAGACTCAAATCGTGCCCGGCATTAACACCTAATCCGGCTTCATGAGCCATTTTTGCAGTTTGAATATAGGGTTTTACGCCATGCTTATTTCCTACTGCAAAATCTCTTGCAAAAGCCTCTGTATATAATTCAATTCTGTCTGTACCGGTGTTTACTGCAGTTTCTATAAATTTTGGATCAGGATCCAAAAAAATAGAAGTTCTGATTCCATTTTGCTTAAATTCTTTGATTACTTCAGTCAAAAACCCATTATGTTTGATCGTATCCCACCCGGCATTGGAGGTAATAGCGTCTTCCGCATCCGGAACTAGTGTAACTTGTTCCGGTTTTGCCTTCAAAACCAATTCAATAAATTTCTCCACCGGATTACCTTCAATATTAAATTCGGTGTGAACAAT
>CAZWAN010000032.1:0-28156 GCA_964631875.1 uncultured Flavobacteriaceae bacterium | reverse complement strand
ACTTATACTATTTGAGAAACTCAGATCCTCACCAAGCCATTGCTGTCCGTTAGCGAATAAATTTCTTTCCTCTAATTCATATACATAAAAGTCTTGATATGTGTTAACCGGTATTGGATCTAAAAGGTTCTCTTGTTCTTTTTCTCCTATTCTTAAACCATTTCCCTGATCGATTGTGATAAAGTAATAAGATAGATCAGAATAAATATTGTTTATATGTCGGCTATTTTGAATAATTTTTTCAAAATGCCAGCTTTCAGGCCCTTGAGCATAAAAAAGAACGTAATCATCATTGTCGAAACGTCCATCTTCTCCACCCACGACTTTAATAGCGTTTTCTTTTAGGTCGTCCGGTCTAAATATATGATTGGCTTGCGGGAGCAATTTTCCACCATTCCCAAAAATTCTGATATTATTTGGATTTAGATTTTGAGTGGCGATTCCGAGTTTATTTAGAAAATCTCTGTCAAGTTTAAAGACTCCTGTAGTATCAATTGAGAATTTAAACCAGGTACCTTGAGATAGAACAGAGTTACTGACGGCTGATTTTTGAAATGCTTTTTTTTTGACCTCATCCTGTAAAGGCGATTTTACAAGAGAGAATGAATTTATTCGCTTAATCGCATCATCTTCTTTATATATAGGTATAAGGGAAATTCTGTCATACCATTGATTCTTTAGAAAAATTTTATGACTGATTATTTCAGGTTGATTCGGTAAATGCTCTAAGGAAGGTTGTGGAAGTTCTCCGGGACTTATTATTTGCGAATTAATGTTCGTTAAATCATAATTGTAGTTTTCATTTGGGTTGGATAGAGGGATATCTTTACTAAAAACGGTTAAAAGATTTTCATTAAAAATTTCATTCTCCAAGGTAGGAATCGTAACTTGCACCCCAGATTTTATGGCTACCTTAGTAGACTTCCAATCGAGCTTAATAACATTGTTATCAGTATTTTGCCCAATCATTTTGCAAAACAACAGGATTGTGAAAAAGGTAAAAAAGAATTTGGATTGGGGCATAAAAATTGCAACTAAATACTAAAGAACAATGAAAATACAACATTAAACATAATAAAGAAAAAAAACAATCGTTATACTTGAACCGTTCCTCATTTTCCGGACGGTAGTAATTGACGAGAAAATTTTAAAATCATTTGCTCTACATTGTAATCAAACAAAAAATTATGAAAAAGTTTAGCAGTAACAAATTATTAATCATTCTTCTATCTGCGGTCGCTCTTACGAGCTGTAACAAAAGCAGTAAAGGTGTTTCTACCTTAACCGGCTGGGAATACAATGATCCTAAATATGGAGGATTTGAAACCAATCCAAGTTTTAGAGAAACACCACCACCACCGGGAATGGTGTTGATCGAAGGAGGAACGTTTACCATGGGATCTGTGCAAGACGATGTCATGTTCGACTGGAATACTACTCCGGTAAAACAACAAGTGCGTTCTTTCTATATGGACGTGGCAGAGGTAACAAATCGAGAATATGTATTGTATCTACAATATTTGGAAAAGGTTTTTCCACCTTCTGATGATACCTACAGAAAAATTTATCAAGCCGCTTTGCCTGATACGTTAGTATGGAGAAATACTTTAGGGTATAACGAATTGTTAACAGAAAATTATTTACGCCATCCGGCCTATGCAGATTATCCTGTTGTAGGTGTGTCTTGGAGACAAGCAACTGAATATTGTAAATGGAGAACGGATCGTGTTAATGAAAAAATATTGATTGAGAAAGGCGTTTTACATACGCTTTTCGATCACGATTCATTAAAAGTTGAAGGAGCAAATAGATTTGATACAGAAACATATTTAGCCAATCCCAATTTATTATTCGATGGAGATTCTAGTATCTATTATAAAGGTATCAAGGATTATTCTAAGAAATCAGAAAAGAAATCAAAAGGTTCATTTACAGGTAGACATGTAAAAATATCTGACGGTATACTTGCTCAGAGATTTCGTTTACCTACGGAAGCAGAGTGGGAATATGCCGCAAAAGCAGAAGTTGAAAACAGAGAATATAACTCAATTAGAGGTCGTAAGAAATATTCTTGGGATGGTAACTCAACCCGTGAAGAATCTAAAAGATACCAGGGAGATCAGTTGGCTAATTTCAAACAAGGAAAAGGTGATTATAGTGGTTTAGCCGGTTGGAGTAATGATGGTGCTGATATTACCATGAAAATTAAGTCGTATAAACCCAATGCGTTTGGATTATATGATATGTCTGGAAACGTTGCGGAATGGGTAGCTGATGTTTACCGTCCAATTATTGATAATGATGCAAACGATTTCAGTTATTTTAGAGGAAATGTTTTCGAGAAAAAGAAAATAGACGAATTTGGAAATGTAGTTGTTGTAGATTATAACTCTGTTGAATTTGACACACTTGATAACGGAAAATTAGTTCCTAAAGATTTACCGGGTTCAATTAAATATGTTCCTATTACGAAAAGAGATGCGTTTATGCGCAGAAATTATGAAAAGGCATATAACATTGATAGCAGGGATGGAGATTTAGCATCTACGAATAAGTTCCAGATGATGGATGATGAAATGGATGATGATATCAAACCAAGAATGTACAATTCACCTGAGATTCCAAGACAAATTGGCGAAAGTGGACTAATCATTCAACAATATGATACAAAGACCAGACATACCTTGATCAGTGACCAAACAAGGGTTTATAAGGGAGGTTCATGGAAAGACAGAGCATTCTGGTTAGATCCATCACAAAGAAGATATTTACCGGAGTATATGGCAACTAACTATATCGGGTTCAGATGTGCCACTGATAAATTAGGTCAAATGTCATACTCGAAAAGAAGAAAAGAAGGAAGAAAAGTAAAATAATCTAATGATATAAAAAAAATGAAAAACTCAATATCGGAAACGATGTTGAGTTTTTTTATATTTAGACCATGAAATTAGAACAATTATACAGCTTATATACTGATCACTACAAAGTTGAAACCGATACAAGAAAAGATCTAAAAAACGCGATCTTTTTTGCCCTCAAAGGAGATAATTTTAATGGAAACATTTTTGCCAAAAAAGCAATAGAAGCAGGTGCAAGTTATGCAGTTGTAGATGAGGCACAATTTGTGGAGAACGAGAAGATGATTTTGGTTGACAATGCGCTTGAAACCTTACAGAAATTAGCTAATTTTCATCGTAAAAAGCTGGGGGTACCCATAGTTTCTATGACAGGAAGCAATGGAAAAACTACTTCGAAGGAGTTAATCACTGCTGTACTTTCACGTAAATTTAAATGCGGATCTACCAAGGGAAATTTGAATAATCATATAGGTGTTCCTTTGACCTTGTTATCAATGACTCCCGATACAGAAATTGGCATAGTAGAAATGGGTGCAAATCATCCCAAAGAAATTGATTTTTTATGCAGAATAGCTGAGCCTGATTTTGGTTATATCACGAATTTTGGAAGAGTTCATTTAGAAGGGTTTATCAATTTAGCGGGAGTGATTCAATCGAAAACTGAAATGTACCGAGAGATCGCTGCTCGCAATAAAATGGTATTTGTAAATGCAAATGACGAGGTACAAATGGAAAGGTCTAAGAATCAAAAAAGAAAAACTTTTGGTCCTAAAGATGCTGATTACCCAATTGAGTTTGTAAAAGCTGATCCATTTGTGGAAGTTGAATTTAATGGTATTCATATAAAGAGTCAGTTAATCGGAAAATATAATTTTGCCAATATTTGTGCTGCCATTGCCATTGGCAGTTATTTTGAAGTAGATCCAAAGCTCATTAAAAAGGGGATTGAGGCTTATATACCTCAAAATAATCGGTCTCAAATCATTGAAAGAGGAAAACTGAAAATCATACTGGATGCTTATAATGCGAATCCGAATAGTATGACTGCTGCACTTGAGAATTTATTTCAATTGGCAGAGCCAAAAAAAATGGCGATTTTGGGAGATATGTTTGAGGTAGGAGAAAAAAGCCATGAAGAACATCAAGCCATCACTGATCTTTTGAAAAATTCTGATTTGCACAAAATCATTTTGGTGGGCAAAAATTTTGCTGCTACCGAATTTAAAAACAGCAATATATTATGTTACCCAACTTTTGAAGAGCTCAAGCTACAACTAAATAAAAGTGATTTTTCTGAGGGAGTACTCCTTATCAAAGCTTCCCGTGGAATGGCATTGGAAAGAGTGGTAGAGTTGTTATAAACTTACCATTCTTCCTCAGTTTGATTCATTTTTCCTGTGATGATATAATTTTCAAGACTTGTGATCGCTTTGGTCAATTCAGCATCAATTGGTTCTTCAAGAGCCAGAAGGTATTTTTGTGGAAAACGCTCCATATACGTTTTTAAACTAATCGCATCAATTTCATCCTTATACACTTTCCCAATTCTAAAATTTGTGAAAGCATATTTATAGCGATTGTCTTTCACCTTAATTTCTACATCATAAATAAGGGTAACGGGAAGAGGTTTTGAAACAAACTTCCAGGAAAAACTAAAGGGCACTGTTGCATTCGCAGAAAAAGCCGTATCATTCTTTATCAAAGCATCTTTGTAATAAAGAGAAATCCAAGTTTCGGATTTTTCAAGCAGCTTATCTTTGGTTTGGCCATCGGCCTGAACTACTTCTTCATATTTAAACTCACCCGTTTCACTATCAATCTTTATCAATTGAGCTTGGATGTGAGCAGAAATAAAGATAAATATGAGGGAAAATATTAATCTTTTCAATAGCATAGCATAAAAATTTGGGGGCCATTTTTATGGGGCCTAAGAGTGCGAAGTTAATATAATTTTTTAGTCAAAAAAAAGAAACTTAGGCAAAAATATAAGATCACATTCTTTCTGGTACTTCTATCCCAAGTAAAGAAAACGATCGTTTAATAATTAGACCAACTAGTTCCGTCAATTGGATTCTAAAAATCTTAACTTCTTTATTTTCGGTGCCCAATATGGGAATGGTTTGATAGAACGAGTTATATAACTTTACCAGTTCATAAGTGTAATTTGCCACTAGAGCGGGGCTAAGTTGTAAAGCCGCCTGATGTAAAATAATGGGAAAATTTTCAATAAACCGTATTAAGTTCCGTTCCTTTTCCTGAAGTTTTAATTCTTTTATTGGCTTTGAATAGTCAAAATCCGCTTTTCTTAGTATGGATTGTATTCTCGCATAAGTATATTGAATAAAGGGACCGGTATTCCCATTAAAATCAATAGATTCTTTTGGGTCGAAAAGAATTCTTTTTTTAGGATCTACTTTTAGGATATAATACTTTAAAGCTCCAAGACCGATAATCTTAAACAAGCGTTCCTTTTCCACTTCACTATAGCCTTCAAGTTTGCCAAGTTCGGTTGAAATATCTCGAGCTGTATTGGTCATTTCTGAAATCAATTCATCAGCATCTACTACTGTGCCTTCTCTGGATTTCATTTTGCCTGAAGGAAGATCAACCATTCCGTAAGACAAATGATATAAATTTTGTGCCCAGCTAAAGCCTAATTTTTTAAGAATTAAGAATAGAACTTTAAAGTGATAATCTTGTTCGTTTCCAACGGTATAAACGAGCGTATCAATGTCCGCATAATCTTTGATCCGCTGAATCGCAGTCCCAATGTCTTGTGTCATGTAAACGGAAGTACCATCTGCTCTTAGCACTATTTTTTCATCCAGTCCTTCATCAGTGAGATCAATCCAAACAGAGCCATCCTCTTTTTTGTAAAAGACGCCCTTTTCCAACCCTTCTTGAATAATATCTTTTCCTAATAAATAAGTGTTGCTTTCATAATAATTCACGTCAAAATCTACACCTAATTCAAGATAAGTTTTATTGAAACCGTCGTAGACCCATTCATTCATTTTACTCCATAAATCAATGATTTCCTGCTCGCCTGCTTCCCATTTTCTCAACATTTCCTGAGCTTCCAGTAAGGCTGGGGCTGTCTTTTTAGCCTCTTCAGATGAGATCCCTTGCTCGATTAATTCTTGGATTTGTTCCTTGTATAACTGGTCGAATTTTACGTAGAAATCACCAACAAACTTATCTCCTTTTAGCCCGACATCTTCCGGAGTTTTCCCTTCTCCAAATTTTTGCCAAGCCAACATACTTTTACAGATATGGATTCCACGATCATTGATGATCTGTGTCTTGTACACTTTTTTTCCATTGGCAGCAATAATTTGAGCTACAGAATAACCTAACAGGTTATTTCTGATATGGCCCAAATGCAGAGGTTTGTTTGTGTTTGGCGACGAATATTCTACCATAACAGCGTTTGCTTCAGGATCTATCTCTGTTAGTCCAAAATTAGGTTTAGCTTTTATATCTTGAAAGGTTCTAAGAAAATAACGGTCGGATAAGCTGATGTTCAAAAAACCTTTAACCACATTGTAATTTTCGATTTCTTCTACATTTTCCTTTAAATATTCGGCCAGTTTTGTGGCTATTTCAGCAGGATTACCCTTAACATATCTCAAAAAAGGGAAAATCAAAATCGTTAAATCTCCCTCAAAGTCCTTAACAGTCTCCTGAAAATCAACTGCAGGGATGTCTACCCGGAAAATTTGGTTCATTCCCTTTTTTACTTCCTTATCTAAAATATTGTAAATCTGCATGAAAACATAAATTTGGCTGCAAAAATAGCTAATTTTACAGGAACTTTAGCATTGAACCGAGAAATGCTTGTAGAGCGAAACATATGAGAATAGGACCTGAAAATTTACCGAAGGCAGCATTGGATCGTGCCGATGAAAACAGGAAGTATATAAAAGGATTAAAAAAACGCAAACCAAAACGTCTGGATTTATTGATGCAAGAACTTCATGAAGAAGAGTTTGAGCAAATGGATTGTCTCAGGTGTGCTAATTGTTGCAAAACAACTAGTCCGATGTTTACAGATAAGGATATCTCAACTATCTCTAAAAAGCTTAGATTGAAAGAGGTTGATTTTGTTAAGACCTATTTGCGAATGGATGAAGACGGATTTATGGTATTGCAATCTGCTCCATGTACTTTTTTACATGACGACAATAGTTGTTCTATTTATGAGTTCAGACCGAAAGCTTGTCGCGAATATCCCCACACTAACAGAAAGAAATTTTTAGGTATTGCAGACTTAACCCTGAAAAATGCAGAAATCTGTCCGGCCGTTTTCAACATTATTGAAGAGCTCAAAAAAAAGTTACCTGTCTAAAATTTAGAGAAAAATTGATTTTTTTTCTATTTCCTAACATTCGTCATAAGTTAGAAACCCTATTTTTTCCTAAATTTAGGCTTCTTAATCTTTAAAACACTATTATGAAAATATATGACGAAAAACACATTAAAAATGTGGCTTTTGTTGGCTCTCACAACAGCGGCAAGACTACACTTGCCGAAACCATGTTATTTGAAGCCGGATTAATCAATCGCCGTGGAACTGTTGAAGACAAGAATACCATTTCAGATTTTCAAGATATTGAGCAAATCAGGCAAGCGTCAATTTTTGCTACGCCTTTGCATACTGAGTGGAGAAATTATAAAATTAATATCATAGATACGCCCGGTTTAGATGATTTTATTGGTGAAATTGCCAGTACAATGAGGGTTGTTGATACAATTGCTGTTGTAATAAATGCGCAACATGGTGTGGAAATAGGTACAGATATTATTTGGGAATATGTAGATAAGTTTATTAAACCGACACTTTTTGTCATCAATCAAATAGATCATCCTAATGCAAAATTTGATGATGCTTATAATAGTATCGTTAATTTGGCAGGGAAGAATACCGTAAAAATTCAGTATCCTACCCTTATAGATGGGTCACAAGCGATAATAGATGTTTTAAAAATGAAAGCCTACAAGTTTGGTCCTGATGGAGGGAAGCCGGAAAAATTGCCAATCCCGGAAGAACACAAGGCAATGGCGGATGAGTTGCACAACGAATTGGTAGAGAGAGCAGCGGAGAATGATGAAGATCTGATGGAACTTTATTTCGAAAAAGGCACTTTGACAGAAGAAGAAATGCGTCAGGGAATTAAGAAAGGAATGATGAACCATGAATTGTTCCCGGTTTTTTGTGTATCGGCTTTAAAAGATATGGGTACGGGAAGATTGATGGGTTTTATAGATAATGTTGCTCCTGCGTCCGGCGATTTAAAACCTGAACAAAGTGTTGAAGGTAATGACGTGATTTGCAAACCTGATCAACCCGCTGCGCTGTTTATTTTTAAAACTTTTTTTGAACCAAGTGTTGGAAAGATAAATTTCTTTAAGGTGAAATCCGGAGAGGTCAAGGTTGGTGATCGCTTAGAGAATTCTCGAACTGGCGATTTGGAAAGTTTGAATCAGTTATTCATCATGGATGGAAAAAAACGGGAACCTGTAGACAAACTTTCTGCTGGAGATATCGGTGCAGCGATCAAATTAAAAGATACTGAAACCAATGACACTTTGCATACAGCCGGCAAGAATATCACGATAAAACCAATAAAGTTTCCTGATGGCAGAATTAAAAAAGTGATACAACCTCTAGAGAAAAAGGATGAAGAAAAACTAGGAGAGGCATTGAAAAGAATGAATAGCCAGGATCCTACGTGTGAGGCAAAATATTCGGCGGAATCAAAGCAATTAATTTTATCATGTCAGGGGGAACTTCATTTGTCAATCATCGAATGGACATTGAAAAATGTCTATGGTATAGATGTTGAACTCAGTAAACCAAAAGTAAATTACAGGGAAACCATTCAGAGACCGGCCAATGCCAATTATAAACATAAAAAGCAGTCGGGAGGTGCGGGACAATTTGGCGAAGTGCATTTGAAGATAGAGCCTTTTCAGGAAGGAATGCCGGAGCCCGAAGGATTTAATATAAGGGGAAAAGAAGAAGTAGATTTAAAATGGGGAGGAAAGCTCGTTTTTTATAATTGTATTACCGGAGGTGTGATTGATGCACGTTATTTACCCTCTGTTCTAAAGGGTATTTTGGAAGTGATGGAAGAAGGTCCTTTGACCGGGTCTTATGCAAGGGATATAAGAGTTATGGTTTATGATGGGAAAATGCATTCTGTAGATTCAAATGATATTTCATTTAAAATAGCCGGTGCACACGCTTTTAAAGAGGCTTTTTTAAATGCAAAACCCAGACTCCTAGAGCCTATCCATGATTTAGAAGTCAAAGTTCCTGAAGAATTAATGGGCAATGTGATGACCGATCTTCAAACGAGAAGAGCTATTATAGTTGGGATGGACAGTGAAGGAAAGCACCAAATTATTAAAGCTAAGATCCCTCTTGCGGAGATGTATAAATATTCGACTAATTTAAGATCAATTACGCAAGGCAGAGGTACATTTAAGACCAAGTTTGCGTCATTTGAGGTTGTACCTTCAAATATTCAGGAAGAATTAGTAGCACAATAAAAGGAAAATTGGTAATTGAACTTGCAGAATAATCTAAAAGGGGATTCTGCAAGTTTTTCTATTTTAGCCCAACAAGATTCTTCACTATGAAAATATTTTTATCAGAAAGCGTAGTTCAGTACAATACATACACATTTAATTACGCACTTTATTGTTTACTCGAGCATAACAAAGAACTACCCGATATATACAACCTAGGATTTTTACCATACTCTAATGATCTTACAATAGATAAGTCCCTTTTTTATATGGCCAGAAGTTTAAGAGTTAACTTGTCGGATTTTAAAGAGACTTCAGAAAACAGAAGGGTCCTAAAAAAAATAGAAGAGCTAAACCCAAGTTTTAGGATTGTTCCCATCGAACAATTTGATACGGAACAGGACTCGTTTAAGTCATTTTGTTATGATTTTGCCAACGAAAGATTTACGGAACCAATTTCAAAAGAAAGGATAGAATATATTTTAAAGTGGAAAAACTTAAGTCATGTATTCGAATTTTCGATGGATGATAAAAAAGTAGGCTATGTCCTATGTATTATTTTTGAAGGAACATTACATTATTGGTTTGCTTTTTTCGACTTAAACTATCCCGCTTATTCCTTGGGTAAATATATGATGTATAGTGTGATCAACTGGGCTTTTGAACAAAAGATGGAATCAGTATATTTAGGTACTTGTTACGGTGAGAAAGCACTTTATAAGGCCAGAGATTTTAAAGGACTCGAATTTTTTGACGGCAATAGCTGGAATAATGATATAAAATTACTTAAAGAAAAATGTAAGAATGACGCTACGTTAGAGTTGGATCATTTTAAGAGAGATAAGAACTATTTCTTAAAGAATAATTGATCGAATTAACAAGTGGAAAAAAATGTTAAAAGAGTTCGTCATTCATTTTAAAACAGGAAAAAGACTTAAATTTGCCAAAAATATTTCAAATGAAACTACTCATCATTTCTATCATCTTATTAGGGTTGGCTTTCGCCGGAATCGCTATTAAAATATGGGCGAAAAAGGACGGGGAATTTGATGGAACCTGTGCCGGAAGCAATGCTAAAATGAAAGCGAAAGGAATTACTTGTGGTTGTGGAAACGAGGAGGGATGTAGCAACAAGAAATTAGCTGCTGAAAATGCTGCTGCGCATTAAGATACGGCGATTAAAAAAATGGCTGTTTTTATAGTCTTTCTGCTCATTTTTTTTATTCAATTATTTTTTTATTCCTATTTTTTTAAAAAGCTAAAACATCAGGTTACGTTACATTTCACACCTTTTCAAGGTGTTTCTGTGATTGTCTGCGCTAAGGACGAAGCATTAACCTTACCCAATTTATTGCCTGTTTTGTCCAATCAAAACTATCCAAAGTATGAACTTATCTTGGTAAATGATCATTCAACGGACGGTACGAAAGGGCTATTAGAAAGGTTTCAAGCAGAAAATAATAGGCCTGACAGACCTATTAAGGTTGTCGATCTGCATTATTCGCCTTTAAAAGGAAAGAAAAATGCCATTGAAAAAGGAATAGACATTTCAGAATTCGATTATTTGTTGTTTACGGATGCTGATTGCGTGCCAAACTCTGAATTTTGGATAGGGGAAATGATGAAGAAGTTTAATCAGGAAAAGAGAATTGTTTTAGGTTATGGGCCTTATAGAAAAGAAAAACATTCATTTTTGAATAAGTTAATTCGTTTTGAGACTATGATGACAGCTATCCAATATTTTTCTTACGCTGAAAGAGGTATACCTTATATGGGTGTAGGAAGAAATTTGGCCTATCACAAAAATCTATTTGCTCAACAAAATGGATTTAATTCCCATAAAAATATACTTTCCGGGGACGATGACCTCTTTGTTAGCGCAGCGGGAAATCAAAAAAACACGGCAAATTGCTTATCTAAGGAGTCTTTTACTCTTTCGACAGCTCCCGATTCATTAAAGAGCTGGGTAAGACAAAAACGAAGACACATTACAACTTCAGTGAATTATCAGTTCAGGCACCAATTGTTATTAACTGTATTTTATTTAAGTCAATTATTGTTTTGGATACTGCCTATATATCTTTTTATAAATCAAATTCAGGCACCCATCGTTCTTACATTAGTTTTGATAAGATTATTCTTTTGGTTTAGCAACATTAGACACAATGCTAAAGTGCTGGATGAAATTGATTTAATTTATAAATCTGTTCTACTTGAAATTTGTCTAATTTGTTTTCAATTGTATATATTTATGGCAAATATTTTTTCTCCTTCCAAAAACTGGTAATATAAACTCATGAAAGAAAATGACCAACTTACAGAGGTTATCAAACGTGCTAAACAAGGAGATCAAAGTGCCTTTACTACTTTATTGAATACTTATTGGAAAGAAGTTTATCGCTTTCAATTCAGTAAGAGTAATAATGAGGATGAGGCAGAAGACATCACCATAAAATCTTTTGCGAAGGCTTTTGATAAGATACAATCTTTTGACGAAAGCTATTCCTTTAAGAATTGGTTAATAACTATTTCAGCTAACATTTTTGTCGATCATGTTAGATCTCAAAAAGGAGAAATGGTCTCTATGACCAAAGAGAAACAACGGTTATTAGGTATCATAGATGAAGAACCTTCGCCGGCTGATTTATTGATTCAGGAACAAAATCTACTTCAATTAAAGCATTATATTCAGCAGTTAAAACCCCATTATCAACAGGTGATCAATTTGAGATATTTTCAAGATCTCAGTTATAAAGAAATTTCAGATATCTTGAATGAGCCGTTGAGCAATGTGAAGGTGCGTTTATTGAGAGCGAAAAAGATATTGTCTGAAATTATATTGTCTAAAGATTTGCCATAAGATGTCTTTAAATTTTCGCTCATTTTTTCGGTCTTTGGGTCCGGGTCTGTTGTTTGCAGGCGCTGCAATTGGTGTTTCGCATTTGGTTCAATCAACAAGAGCAGGAGCAGATTTTGGCTTTGGTTTAATTTGGGCCTTACTGATGGTCAATTTATTTAAATACCCCTTTATGCAGTATGGGCTCCGGTATGCCATGGCCACGGGCGAAAGCTTAATTGAGGGATATCGAAAAGTAGGTAAAGGATTTCTTTGGGTTTATTTTGTGATCACATTTTTGACCATGTTTACAATCCAAGCAGCGGTGACTATTGTAACGGCAGGCTTAGCGGCAAATTTATTTAGATCGGGTTTTTCACTTACCCAATGGAGTATAATTATAACATTGATTAGTTTATCTCTTTTACTTTTTGGAAAGTATAAAATGCTCGATAGGGTCATGAAAATAGTGGTGATCGTGCTTACTGTTAGTACGATTATTGCAGTCAGTATCGCCTATTTGAACTATGATGAACCCATAAGTTTTAGACAGGTTATTCCTAAGGGAAGTTTGGAGATTTCTTTCTTAATCACTTTTTTGGGTTGGATGCCTGCTCCTTTAGATGTTTCTGTATGGCAGTCACTTTGGACGGTTGAGAAAAGAAAGAGTAATGTGGACTTTGTAGGGAGAAGAGCTTTTTTTGATTTTAATATTGGCTATATCGCCACCGTATTTTTAGGAATTTGTTTTTTGTCATTGGGAGCCTTAGTGATGTATGGCTCTGATGAGGTGTTTAGTTCATCAGCCGGACAATTTGCGGATCAATTGATTCAGTTGTATACTAATAATCTTGGAAGAGGAAGTGCCGTCTTTATTTCTTTAGCCGCATTTACGACAATGTTTAGTACTACTTTAACTACATTAGATGCTTCGCCAAGATCCTTGGCCAGGACGACGGAAATATTATTCGGATCGAATGAAAAGAAGGGATATTTATTTTGGATTTTTTTGTTGGTTGGGGGTACGATGATTATTCTGAGCTCTTTTTTAACTAATATGGCTATACTGGTTCAAATTGCCACTGTTTTATCTTTTTTGACAGCACCATTTTATGCCATCGTTAATTACATTCTTATCAAAAGCGAGCATACACCTGTTGACTTTAGGCCGAATCTTTTTTTAAGAATATGGAGTATACTGGGTATACTTTTTCTTATTGGGTTTGGCCTCTGGTACCTGGAAAGTTTGCTATAGCTTATTCTAATAAGTAAGAGTTGGCAAAGAAATTGTTTCATTTTATTCGTATTTTTGCAAACAAACTTTCGATATGGCAGAAGAATCAGTGATACTTCCTCTGAAGAAACCGGATTGGTTAAGGGTTAAGCTACCTGTAGGTAAGAAATATACACAATTAAGGGGCTTGGTTGATCAGTATAAGTTGAATACTATTTGTACGAGTGGTAGTTGTCCTAATATGGGAGAATGTTGGGGAGAGGGAACGGCTACATTTATGATTTTGGGAAATATATGTACGCGTTCATGCGGTTTTTGTGGAGTAAAAACCGGTAAACCGGAAAGTGTTGAGTGGGATGAACCTGAAAAAGTAGCTAGGTCTATCGAGATCATGCAAATCAAACATGCCGTAATCACTTCAGTTGACAGAGATGATTTGAGGGATGGGGGTTCAATTATTTGGGCAGAGACCATCAAGGCGATAAGAAGAACAAGTCCGCAGACTACTTTGGAGACATTGATACCTGATTTTAGAGGAATTGAAGTCAATATCGATAGAGTAGTTCATGTGGCTCCAGAAATTATTTCGCACAATATGGAAACCGTAAAACGGTTAACCCGAGAAGTGAGAATTCAGGCTCAATACGAGAGAAGTTTAGCTGTACTTAAATATATTAAGGAAAGTGGTCAGAGAAGAACAAAATCCGGAATTATGCTTGGACTTGGTGAAATGGAAGAAGAAGTAATTGAAACCTTGCATGATTTAAGAGATGCCAAAGTTGATGTTGTTACTTTAGGACAGTATTTACAACCTACAAAAAAACATTTGCCTGTAAAGGAATTTATTCGTCCGGAACAATTTGAAAAATATAAAGAAATTGGTTTATCTTTGGGATTCAGGCATGTAGAGAGTGGAGCCTTGGTTAGATCAAGTTATAAAGCACATAAACATATTGAGTAAAATTTCGATTTAATATTTAACAAAAGCTTAACAATGCAATAAATCTTTGGCATGTTTATTGTAAATAATAAATCGAATAGCAGAATTCCCCACTAATTTTGTTTTCATTATAATTAATTTTGAGTTAGTAAGTTTAGAAAACATCCGTCTCGGCGGATGTTTTTTATTTAAGTCCTTTTATGAAAAGGTTTTGATAAAGTTTTTTACTAAAAAACAAACGGGTTTTTCTGCTTTTAAAGCAGCCTTTTGTACTTCTTCATGAGAAACTGACTCAACTTTTCCTTCAATTCCCAAATCAGTGATAACAGAAATTCCCAGACACCTTATGCCCATGTGCCGTGCCACAATAACTTCCGGCACCGTGCTCATACCAACCGCATCTCCTCCCAAAGTTCTAACCATTTTATACTCAGCCGGAGTTTCGAAGGTAGGTCCTTGTAATGCCAGATAAACACCTGATTTGATAGCTATATGATGAACCGATGCCAGACTTTTGAATTGGCTAATCATGGCTTTGTCATAGGCTTCGTGCATATCAACAAACCTTTGACCGAATCGATTATCATTTTTTCCTCTTAACGGATGCTCAGGCATCAAGTTGATATGATCACTAATGACCATTATGTCGCCCACAGAAAAGTCCGGATTCACACCTCCGGAAGCATTTGATATAATGAGTTTATCCAGACCAAGAAATTTCAAAACACGTACAGGAAAGGTAACCTGTTCCATAGTCCATCCTTCATAATAATGAAATCGCCCTTGCAAGGCCAAGATTTTTTTACCTTCGATATCGCCATAAATCATATTCCCTGAGTGGCCTTCAACGGTTGAAGTGGGGAAATGAGGAATGGTAGAATATGGTATAATCTTTTGGTTTTCAATGATATTGGCTAAAGAGCCTAAGCCGGTTCCTAAAATAATTCCGTAGTCGATATGACCAATGTCTTTTTTGCGAAGAAAATTAACTGTTTCTTGAATATTGTTGTACATAATTGAGGATGAGGTTGTCAAAATCTTTTCCATTTACAATGAATTCCGTTTGAATGGGTAAGTAGAACACATGTTGAGTGGCATAGTCGAACATGCGCATAAAATCTTTTTCTGTGGTAAGAATTATTTTCTTTTTTACATTGATATCGTCAAATTTCTTATTTATCGCTTGAATGTCCTTTTCACTAAAATTATGGTGATCTGCAAATTTAGAATGTTCAAAAGAAATATCATTCTTCTCTAAGAATTTTGTCAAGGGATCAGTTTTGGCTATACCCGTAACTAATAAAACATGGTAATTTTTTAACTCATTAATAGAAATTGATTCTGACTTAGAATAAATTTCATTTGAGTAGTTAATGGTGGTAAAAAAAACCGTTTGGTTAAGTTCCGGTTTTAATTTTTTAGCAATTTCAAATTGCTCATTTTCTGTCAATTCTTCAGGACATTTGGTCACCACAATAATTTGGGCTCTTTTGGAACCTATTTTATTTTCTCTGAGGTCTCCTGCAGGTAACACATGATCATCTACATAGAGATTGTCGTATGACGTAAGCAAAATTGTGTATCCCGCTGCTACTCTTCTGTGCTGAAAAGCATCATCTAACAAAATAACTTCCGGCGGAACATCTGATTTTAACAAACGATTGATTGCGTTAACCCGATCGGTATCTACAGCGACTATAAGACTTTCAAATTTTTTATGGTATTGTAGAGGTTCATCGCCCAGGTCTTGAAAGGTAGACTTGTTGTTCGCCAACTGAAATCCTTTTGATTTTCTCTTATATCCTCTACTCAGGACTGCTGTTCGATAGTCTTCTATTAATAATCGGATCAAATACTCTATCATAGGGGTTTTACCTGTTCCTCCCATGTTGAGGTTCCCCACAGCAATTACAGGTAATTCAAAGGACTCAGCATTTAAAATATTTTTGTCGTAGGCCATATTTCTGGCTTTCGTGATTTGATCGTAAACCAGAGAAAGAGGATAAAGTATTTTTCTGATTTTTTTCATCACATCTAAAGTACGAAAATCATTAATAATGAAATCTAAAACCCGCTTCTCAGTAAGAGATGTGATCTACTATTTCAAGACCATAACCAACCATTCCCACCCTTTTCTTTGCAGCATCATTATTTGAGATAAGCTTTATTTTATGGATATTCAGATTGTGTAATATTTGCGCACCTATTCCAAAATCTTTGTCGTCCATTTTTTTTACGTTCAAATTCCCTTCTTGCGTTTCCTGATGCTTTTTTAGTTCTTTTAAACGTTGAATCAAGTCATACGTATTGTACTCCTGATTGATAAACACCAGCGCACCTTTTTTCTCGTTATTGACGACATCGAACATTTTTCCCAATTTGTCATCCGGGTTGTTGATCAATGTTCCTATAATATCGTTATTTACTAAAGTCGAGTTCACACGTACCAGGACAGTTTCATCTTTTTGCCATGACCCTTTGGTAAGGGCAATATGAACCTGATCATTGGTCGTTTGTTTATAGGCATGAAGGGTAAACGTGCCAAATCTAGTTTCTAATTCAAAACTGTCAATTTTTCGAATTAAAGAGTCATGGAGCATTCTGTAAGCAACAAGTTGCTCTATAGAAATTATTTTTAGATCAAATTTTTTGGCTACTTTGACAAGTTGAGGTAAACGCGCCATGGTACCATCCTCATTTAATATTTCGATCAAAATACCTGCAGGTTTTAATCCTGCTAAGCGAGCTAAATCTATTGCCGCCTCAGTATGTCCTGTTCTTCTCAATACACCACCTTCTTTTGCTCTTAAGGGGAAAATATGCCCCGGTCTGCCCAAATCCTCTGCCTTTGTTCCTTCTTCAGTAAGGGCTTTTACAGTTTTGGCTCTATCCTGGGCAGATATACCTGTAGTACATCCATTTCCAATCAAATCTACAGATACAGTAAATTGTGTATTATGCAGAACGGTGTTTTTGCCCACCATCAATTCTAAACCAAGCTCTTCACAACGTTTTTCAGTAATTGGAGCACAGATCAATCCGCGACCATGGGTGGCCATGAAGTTGATCATTTCCGGTGTTACCATTTCCGCAGCACCGATAAAATCGCCCTCATTTTCTCTATCTTCATCGTCAACCACAATCACTATTTTGCCTTTTTTGATATCGGCAATAGCATCTTCAATAGGGTCTAAAACAGAGTTTTTGTTTTTGGTCATGGTAAGTTCTTTATTTAACATAATCTTTATTGTTGGTCTGTCTTTTTAAATCGTCTAATTATCTGGTTAATTGGAGATAAAAACCGCTCCATACTAAAGAGGCCTTTATCATTTGTCGCTCTTTTCAAAAGCAATAGTCCAAAGGGGAGTAATACAAATGTTGCCAGCCATCCACCTACAAAAGGAGAGATCTTATTTGATTCGGCCATATTTTTTCCCAGGGTGGAAAGGAAAAAGTAGATAACAAAAATAATAATCGCAATGATCATTGGAAGTCCGAAACCACCTTTTCTGATAATTGACCCTAAAGGTGCGCCGATAAAAAACAGAACCAAGCAGGCTACTGAAAAGGCCAGTCGTTTGTGGTATTCTGTTTCATAGGCATTAATGATCCTTTGTTTTCCTTTTGCGAGATCCCGATAGGAGTTTAGGTTATCGAGGTTACTTTGTGCCAAAACAATCGCATTGTCTAAAACAGTCAATCTTTTATCCCCTTCAAAATTTGAAATGATATCCGGATTTAGATTGCCTTTCGGAATGGAATCTGTCATTAAACTATTTGCTCTTAAAGTCAGGTAAAATCTTCTGCTCTTATTACTCAGATATTCCTGATAATGAGGAGTTAAAGAGTCAATATAGAAATCTAACTGTTTTAAGCTGAGCATTTCTTTTCCGGTTTTATATCGCACACTGTCGGGGTCAAAATTACCAATTCTTGAAATATCAATATTTACTGTATACTCTTCAAATTTTGCCTTGTTAAAGGCCATTCTTTTCTTTTCGTCATTCGTAGGGCGATTTTTTTTAATATCTTCATAGTAATGGCCTTCTTCCAATACCAGTGTAAGATACCTACTACCTTCTTCACTCAAAATAGTTCCTTTTTCTGCAGTAATAACTTTATTGTTTACTTCATTATCGGGAATTTGATAGATCAAAACGTTTTTCAATAAATTTTCATCGTCGCCATATTTTTCATCAAATTTTATACTGTAACCGGGAATTTCAGTATTAAAAGTGCCGGCAACCAGAGCCAAAGAGGGCTCTTTCATTTTCATATTATAAATAAGATTTTGCGATTTTAAGGAGGCGTAGGGGAAGACATAATTCAAAAACAGATAATTAAAAACACTCAACAAGAGCATCATGATTAATAAAGGAATCACGAATCTCCTCAATGAAATACCTGCTGATTTTACGGCCGCCAATTCATAATTTTCGGCCATTCCACCGAGGGTCATGATAGAAGAAAGCAAAATGGCTATCGGTAATGCGGTAGGCACCATCATTAAAGACAGATAGCCTAAAAATTTAAAAATGATGACGAGACTTATACCTTTTCCGGCGATTTTATCGAATTGAAGCCATAAAGCCTGCATGATCAAAACGAACAAAATAATAAGAAAGGTGGCGAGAAAAGGTGCCAAAAAACTCTTGATGATATATCTACTCAGTATTTTCACAAAATATCTTGATGGATTAGTCGTTGATCAAATAACCCAAAGAAGTGTATTTTTTTGAATCAAATTTAAATGTATCCTCAGGTAAATTTTGATTAGATAAAAACTTTTTAACGTGAAGTATGGTCTGTGTTCCATTCTTTCCAGTTTCCGTGATATTCTCAATTTGATTTTTTTTCGAATCTATTCCAATCACAATTTTTTCTGTATCGGAATCTGTATTAATTGGGTCAAGTTGAACGAATTCTAACTTTTTAGCTCCTTCACTTTTTGCTCCTAACATTTTATACGTGTATCCATTTTGGTAAAATGAATAAAATTTAGATGGCGTTATGGTATTTTCACCATTTTCCTCACTGTTGGAAATATTTACTTCTTCATTGTCAGGTACAATGGTGTAAGTTTTGGAGCCATCGAAAATTTGTGTCGTACCGAAAAGGTCAACCCGATATTTTTCTCCTTCCAGGGCAGCTTTACCAGAATTTGTTTGCTTTACGTTTTCAGCCTTATTTTCAAGGGTATAATCAAAATCAATGACAACATTTTTAAAACTTTTAATATTGTCATGTACTTTGTCAAGCAAAGCTTTACCGGCATTATCTTGTGCATAAAGTTGGGTAAAAAAAACGATAAAGACGATGATTAGATATTGTTTCTTCATGATTTATATTTTTATTGTTCGCTCGCTAAAAGCGTTTCTAAGGAGAGTATATCATTTACTAAAACTTGTCTGGCCTTACTACCCTCAAATGGCCCTACAATATTTGCAGCTTCCAATTGGTCGATCAATCTTCCGGCTCTATTATAGCCCAATTTCAATTTTCTCTGTAATAGTGAGGCGGAGCCCTGTTGAGCAATAACAATGACCTTTGCTGCTTCTTCAAATAACGGATCTCTTTCGGAAATGTCGATATCAAGATTAGTGCCAAGGTCATCATCGCCACTATATTCGGGTAAGAGATACGCATCAGGATAAGCTTTTTGAGATCCAATAAATTCGGTGATCTTTTCTACCTCCGGGGTATCTATGAAAGCACATTGTAAGCGAGTAAGTTCACTTCCCGTAGAAATAAGCATATCTCCTTTACCAATTAACTGATCGGCCCCCTGAGAATCTAAAATTGTTCTTGAGTCGATTTTAGAAGTTACCCTAAATGCAATTCTAGTTGGAAAATTTGCTTTAATGATCCCTGTAATTACATTTACCGAGGGTCTTTGCGTGGCAACGATCAAATGTATACCAATAGCTCTGGCCAGCTGGGCAAGACGAGCGATGGGAGCTTCTATTTCCTTGCCTGCAGTCATAATAAGATCTGCAAATTCATCAATTACCAAAACGATATAAGGTAAATATTGATGTCCGTTTTCCGGGTTTAATTTTCGTTGTTTAAATTTCTCGTTGTATTCTTTGATGTTCCGAACAAAAGCCATTTTCAGCAAATCGTAACGATGGTCCATTTCAATACACAAAGAATTTAATGTGTTAATTACTTTTTTGGTATCTGTAATAATCGCCTCTTCCGTATCAGGTAATTTGGCCAAATAATGTCTTTCAATCTTATTAAAGAGAGTAAGTTCTACTTTTTTAGGATCTACCAGCACAAATTTTACTTCGGCCGGGTGTTTTTTATAGATTAAAGAAGCCAAAACCGCATTTAATCCAACTGATTTTCCCTGTCCAGTGGCTCCCGCCATCAATAAGTGAGGCATTTTTGCCAGGTCTACTACATAGGTTTCGTTAGAAATGGTTTTTCCCAGGGCTATGGGTAATTCCATTTTAGAGGTTTGAAATTTTTGCGAGGCCAAAACAGATTTCATCGAAACTACCGAAGGATTTTTATTGGGTACCTCAATACCAATGGTTCCTTTACCCGGTATAGGTGCTATAATTCTAATGCCTAAGGCCGCCAATGAAAGAGCAATATCATCTTCAAGATTTTTAATTTTCGAAATTCGTACTCCCGCTTTGGGTACAATTTCATACAGTGTAACTGTTGGGCCAATGGTGGCTTTGATACTATCGATACCAATATTGTAATTGCTCAGCGTTTCTACGATTGTATTTTTATTTTCCTCAAGTTCTTCTTTATTAATATTGATGTTTTCGTTGTTATAACCATTCAGTAATTCTATAGAAGGAAACTGAAATTTGGGAAGATCGAGTTTCGGATCGAATTCTCCGAATTCTTCTATGAGTTTATTCGATAAATTGTCGACTACCTGTTCTTCTGAAATAGGCTTTTCGACTTCCATTTTAAGATCAGGAAGTTGATCGTCTTCAATAATTTTTTTTACCGATTCTATTTTTACTTCAGGTACTTGAATGATGTCAAATTCTTGTGTTGGAGATTCTTCTTCCTTCTTCTTCAAGTTAAAATCGATCGATTTATCGAGGTTTTCGTGAATTGTACCCACAATAAATCCTTCTTCCGTAATATCTTCTATTTCAATATTTTCTTTTGGCGTTCTTTTTGGAATCCATGATTTCAATTTTTGAGGAGTAATTCTGAAAGAAGTGATCAAAAACAAAAGTAGAGTAGAGATCAGTAATAGGAGGTTTCCGGTTTTTCCAAGATAAACCTTAAGATAATCATTCACTTCGTATCCTATTTTACCTCCTGACAAATCATTTTCCGGAAAGATAAATGCCAGAGCGAAAGAGAGCCAGATAATTGCCAAAATTCCGCAAAACCAGTATTTCTTTAATTTACTAATGGGGATATTTAAAATGATATAAATTCCGGTGAAAAATAATAAAACAGGGAAGATAAAAATAGCCAGACCAAAACCCTCATAAATAAAGAAATGACTGATAGAAGCTCCGGTCTTTCCCAGCATATTATGAACATTAATATGTCTATCTGAAAAATTTCCTAACTCACTTTGATCTTGTTTCCAATGGTTAAAAAAAGAGAAGAAGGATAAAATCAAAAAAATAGAAAAAGAAAAGACAAATACTCCAAAAGCCAGGTGTACTTCTTGTCTTTTAAAAAATGATAGAATATTAGTCTTTTTATTCTCCTGCCCGGTAGTTTTTACACTACTCTTTTTCCTTTTTGCCATAAGCCACAAAAGTACATAAATATTTTTGGTTCAAATTAAACAAAAATAAAGGATGAAAAGAAATAATCAGAAGAATTGCAGAATTTTAGGGAGGTAAATAATACCTCCGATGATCATAGCCACCAAAGCTGCAAAAACAGATGCTCCGGCACTTATATCTTTTATAATTCCAATTTTCTCATGGTATTCGGGATGGATGAAATCCGCAAGCTTTTCAATGGCAGTATTTAATGATTCTGCGGTTATCACCATACCTATGGCTAAAAATTGTACTATCCATTCTAATGCAGATAAATTGAAAAAAAAACCGATGACAGTCATTATCAGTGCAATAACTACCTGAATTTGAATACTACCTTCTGTTTTTAAAAGGTGTATAGCGCCATTTACAGCATATTTTACACTTTTGATTCTATTGATCAAAAAACTCTCATCGGATGATTTCCTCATAAAGAATTTTTATTTCAAAGCTGCCAATGCCGCCTCGTAATTCGGTTCTTGCGTTATTTCCGGTACTTGCTCGGTATATAACACTTTTCCTTTTTCATCAATGACTACCACCGCCCTAGAATGCAGACCTTTTAAAGGTCCGGTCTTAATAGTAACACCGTATTTTTTACCAAATTTTCCAGATCTGAAATCGGAAAGAGTCATTGCTTTTTCTATCCCCTCAGCACCACAGAATCTGGCTTGAGCGAAAGGAAGATCGCGCGAAACATTAATGATTACTGAATTTTCCACTCCTGCTGCCGCTTCGTTAAACTTTCTCAGTGAAGTTGCACAAACACCGGTATCTAAACTGGGCGTGATGTTTAATAAAATCTTTGATCCTTTAAAATCTTTTAGACTCGCTGTAGTCAGGTCATTTTTGATCAGTTTAAAACCGGGCGCTTTTTTACCCACTTTTGGCAGTTTACCCATTGTTTTTGTCTCGTTACCTTTTAAGGTTATTTTTGTCATGGTCAGAATTTTTATGTTAAATGTCAAAGTTACAAAAAGAAAAACTCTCTTTTGCAAGAGAGTTTTGATAAGTTTGAATTTGAACGACTTATTGATCAATCGATCCAACTACACGCTTCATAAATGAATTGAGAGCTTCTTTTTTACCAACTCCGTTTTTTATTTCTTTCTGTACTTCCAGAGCACCGTACATATTCGAAATTAATTCGCCTAATACGTCTAACTCTTCATCTTTCAATGAGGGAACTTCTGTAAGGTCTTCCAGGACTTCAATGGCTTCTACCAAGTAATCTTCATCATTTTTTTCTATGAAATTTGACAAGTGTTTGATAATGGGTAATTTCATAACAAATTTTATTTTGTTAAAACATCATTGACCAAATCCTGAAGAACTTCAAACTTATTGGTTTGAACTTGTTCTACCTTAGTTCCCTTGTTAAACGCAGCAAAAGTTGGTAGATTATCAACTGTAGCCATTTTTCTCGATAGGGGAAATTTTTCGGCATCAACCAAATAAAATGGAATTTCTTCGTTCTCCAGAGCTAATTTTTTAAACTTAGGCTTCATAATGCGACAATTTCCGCACCATGAGGCAGAATATTGAACTATTACTTTTTGATTATTGGCAATAATTTCTGCTAAATTGTCTTGTTCTAATTCTTTTAACATATTTATTCTAATTTAAAAATGTGACTATTTCTAGCCACATTTTTTTATTTAATTTTTATGTAAACTCAAATAATTCGCTACACCATCTCTGCTTGCTGTCATGGCTTCTCTACCTTCTTCCCAGTTCGCAGGACAAACTTCTCCTTTTTGTTGAACATGTGTATATGCATCAATCAAACGAAGATATTCGTTTACGTTTCTTCCTAAAGGCATATCGTTTACACTTTCGTGGAAAATTTTACCTTCTTCATCGATTAAATATGTTGCACGGTATGTTACATAAGAACCACTGATGATCAAATTATCCGTATCCTCGTCATATCTTTCTTCACCAATGTCTAAAATATCCAATTGAGCGGCAAGATTTCTATTTGTATCTGCCAATAAAGGGTAAGTAACTCCTTCAATCCCGCCATTCTCTTTTGATGTATTTAACCAAGCAAAATGAACTTCGGCAGTGTCACAAGAAGCACCGATCAAAATGGTATTTCTTTTTTCAAATTCTTTCAAAGCATCCTGAAATGCTAGAATTTCTGTGGGGCAAACAAAGGTAAAATCTTTTGGATACCAAAAAAGCAATACTTTTTTACCTTTTTCTACCGCCTCTTCGAAAATATTGATTTTAAATGTTTCTCCCATGTCGTTCATTGCATCGACAGCGAGGTTTGGAAATTTTGTTCCTACTAATGCCATATAACTATTGTTTTAATGATTAATTTTTTTGCAGGACAAAAGTAGTTTTTAGCGATTGGGGTCAGAAAAATTTATGATTCTATCTATTTATAGAGCTATAAGTATTTCTTATCAAAAAAGTATTTAAAAATTACGTTCTCTATTTTTTACAAGTCTTTTTTGCAGAGATAGAAATCAACTCTTTCACAGGTTGTGTCCTTAAGTCTGGCTTCCATTTCATTCATTGTTTTTGGAGGAGGAATAATTACTTTATCTCCTTTTTTCCAATTTAACGGCATAGCTACGCCGAACTTATCTGAAGTTTGCAAAGCCTCTAAAGCTCTTAAAATTTCATCCATATTTCGTCCTACATTTAAGGGGTAGTACATAATTAGTCGAATTTTCTTTTTTGGATCGATAAAGAATACGGCTCTTACTGCTGCCGTTTCGCTTTCGTTGGGCTGAAGCATTCCGTAAAGTTGAGCAACCTTCATATCTATATCGGCAATGATCGGGAAAGTGAAAAGAACACCTGTATTTTGATGCACATTGTTTACCCATCCGAGATGTGCATGAATACTATCAATACTCAATCCCATCAATTGGGTGTTCAGAGCCTCAAAATCTTTTTGTCTGGTGGCAAATCCGCTTAATTCGGTCGTACACACAGGAGTGAAATCTGCAGGATGTGAAAATAATATCAACCATTTATCACCGATGTATTCATGAAAATTGATTTCTCCAACTGTGGTTTTTGCTTTAAAGTCAGGTGCCATATCACCAATACGTGGCATGAAATTTACTTCTTGTGTAGTTTCCATAATATCTAAATTTTAGGGGTTAACATTGTTACTCAAATATACGGATAAAACTACTTTTATGGGTTTTAATCAGGCTTGAATTAGGTGATTTGAGTTACTAAAAATCAAGCTAATAATGGTATGAAATACTTATTTTAAGTATTGGGATTAGTCAATAAAAAAAGGGTGTCATTGACACCCTTTTTTAAGTTTTACATAACTTACAAATGTATTACTTCATCATAGGCAGCTGCTACAGCTTCCATTACTGCCTCACTCATTGTAGGGTGAGGGTGAATGGCTTTTAATACTTCATGACCTGTTGTTTCTAACTTTCTGGCAACAACAGCCTCGGCAATCATGTCTGTTACTCCGGCGCCAATCATATGGCAACCTAACCATTCTCCGTATTTTGCATCGAAAATAACCTTTACGAAACCGTCTTTTGTACCTGCCGCCGAGGCTTTACCCGAAGCAGAGAAGGGGAATTTACCCACTTTGATGTCGTAACCTTTTTCTTTTGCCTGAGCTTCCGTTAAACCAACACTGGCAATTTCCGGTGTGGCATAAGTACAACCCGGAATATTTCCGTAATCCACCGGTTCCGGGTGTAAACCTGCAATTTTTTCAACGCAGGTAATTCCTTCTGCAGAAGCAACATGTGCAAGAGCTGGACCCGGAACAACATCGCCAATAGCATAATAACCCGGTAAATTGGTCTGATAATAATCGTTCACCAAAATTTTATCCTTGTCCACTACTATTCCAATATCTTCCAAACCAATCCCCTCAATATTCGATTTAATTCCCACAGCAGAAAGGACAACATCGGCTTCCATAATTTCTTCACCATTTTTGGTTTTTATTGTGGCTTTTACACCTTTTCCAGAAGTATCTACCTTCGTTACACTGGAATTGGTCATTACTTTAATACCCGATTTTTTGAAAGACTTTTCAAATTGTTTTGACACTTCTTCGTCTTCCAAGGGCACTAGATTAGGCAAGAATTCTACTATAACAACCTCAGTTCCCATCGAATTGTAGAAATAAGCAAATTCAACTCCGATTGCACCAGAACCCACTATGATCATTTTTTTAGGTTGCTTTGGTAGGGTCATCGCCTGGCGGTAACCAATAACTTTTTCACCATCGATAGGTAAGAAAGGTAATTCACGAGATCTTGCTCCCGTAGCAATTATAATATGATCCGCACTATATTCTGTCTCTTTATTTTCTTGATCGGTAACCACAACTTTTTTTCCACTTTTAAGTTTACCGAAACCATAAATGACATCAATTTTGTTTTTCTTCATCAAAAATTGCACACCTTTACTCATTCCATCCGCCACATTTCTGCTGCGCTTCACTACGGCTTCAAAGTCCTTATCAATTTCTTTGGCTTTAAGCCCATATTCATCAACGTGTTTTAAGTATTCGTAGACTTGAGCACTTTTCAGTAAAGCTTTTGTTGGGATACAACCCCAGTTTAAACAAATGCCTCCTAAATTTTCTCTTTCTACAACAGCTACTTTAAAGCCTAACTGAGAAGCTCTGATGGCTGTCACATACCCACCTGGTCCACTACCGAGAACAATGATGTCATATTTCATGCTTGTGTGTTTATTTGATTTGATATTTTTTTTTTGATTTTCCCCTGCAAATTTAATTAAATTTTATGGCTTTCACAGGACTAATTTTGGTGATTATATAAGAGGGAATAAGCAACATGGTTAAGCACAATAATAGCGTACCCACGTTCAACAATATAATTTGTGACAAATCTATATGAACAGGAGCTTCGGTAACATAGTAATTTTCGGCATTTAGTTTGATGAGACCCAATTTTTTTTGGGCATAAATAAGCGACAGTCCAATTAAATTCCCCCAAAATAAACCGACTCCAATTAAATAGGCAGCGTTGTATAAAAAGATTTTACGAATGCTCCAATTAGACTCGCCAAGCGCTTTGAGAACACCTATCATCGGTGACCTTTCCAGTATTAATACAAGAAGTGCAGTGATCATATTTATGCCGGCAACCAAAATCATGATAAAAATAATGACAGCGATATTGGTGTCAAAAAGATCCAACCATTCGAATATGGCAGGAAATTTTTCGGCAACAGTGGTAGCATTTAAATTAGGGTCTATGTTTTGATAAATGGCATTTCCGGATTCGTTTAAATTATCAAAATCATATAATAGAACTTCAAATCCACCCACTTGGTCATCTTCCCATTTGTTGATTCTTTGGATATGTTTAATATCTCCAACAATAAATCCTTCATCGATTTCCTGAAATCCGCTGTTAAATATTCCGGAGACAAGGAATTTTCTTGTATTAGGAGCTTTGTTGGGATCATCTTTCACAAAAAACATATAAAAATTATCTCCTACCCGAAGTTTTAATCTATTGGCAGTTGTAGACGAAATAAGTACCTCATTAGATAATTTGTCGCTTAGATTGGGTAGTTTACCCTCAATTAGATACTCTTCAAAAAAGGTCCAGTCATGGTTTTGATCTACACCTTTTAGGATGACTCCTTCAAAATTCTCTTCCGTTCTTATAATTCCGGCACTTGTTGCAAAAGGTTGAACTTTTTTAACATTGGGAACCTGATCGAAATTAGGGTAAAAGTCCTGATTTATTTTAATTGGATTAACAGTAATATTTGAATTGTTCGCATCATAAAATGTAATTTGAACATCTCCATTAAAACCGGAAATTTTTTCTTTGATCTTTTTTTGTAGACCAATGCCAGTGGCTATTGACAAAATCATGACGATAATCCCAATCGCAATAGCTACAATCGCAATTTTTATAATAGGTGAGGATACACTATTTTTGTGCCCTTTAGATGCAATAATTCGTTTGGCAATAAATAATTCGTAATTCAATTTTATGTCTT
>CAZWAN010000031.1:0-28435 GCA_964631875.1 uncultured Flavobacteriaceae bacterium | reverse complement strand
ATGGCTGGCACGTTGACGGAGGAGAAAATAAATGGTCAGTTAATGAAGGGATTTTAAGTAATCCCGGATTAGGAGGAAATTTAGTTTCTGATGAAAAATTCAGCAATTTTAAATTATTGTTGGAGTTTCGTTATCCCAAGGGAACGAACAGTGGAATTTATTTGAGGGGCAGATATGAAGTCCAGATCGCAGATAACAAGGGTCTTGAACCTTCCGATATTTATTTTGGAGGTATTTACGGATTTATAGAGCCTAATGAAATGGTAGCCAGAGATCCGGGAGAATGGCAAAGCTATGAGATTACTTTAATTGGAAATAGAGTGACGATCGTAGCTAATGGCAAATCAATTATTACAGATCAAACAATTCCTGGAATAACGGGAGGTGCTATAGATAGCCTAGAGGGAGAACCTGGACCTATTATGATACAAGGTGATCACCCCGGATTAATAGAATTTAGAAAGATTGAGATAATACTTGTGAAATAATCTTCACTTTACCAAATGAAAGGAGCAGGTATTTAAAATACCTGCTCCTTTTGGTAGGAGGGGTAATTAACGTTGGACGAAATTGCTTAATGAAATATTGATATTTCCATTTTTAGAATCATGGTAGATATTATAAACGGTGGGATAGTAATTGCCAGGTTCTTCAAAAGTTTGAGGTTGTGAGTATGCACCGCTGAATATTTCACCCGACAATAGATAATCCACAGTCACCATAGGTTCGATAAAATTATTTTTTTCGGCATAGCTTCCAAGGATCATTACATGAGTAAAATTGTAAGGTTGACCTATTTGACCTGGAACCCAACCAGGTACCCAGTGTTTTCCCATTTTAGCATACACACCTCCTTGTCCCGGAAATTTAAAGTAATCTGAAGGCATTTTAGTCATATCCGGGAAACTGTTAAATGCATCCACTATGCTTTGATCATTCGCATCATATTCGGGTATAGCCAGTCTTTCTTCGTTCGTGATTGTATAAAAATGAAAATCAAAATGTTCTGCCCAAAAAATGGGACCATGTCCACCGGGTTGATAATTTAATCCAATATGCTCAAATGGTGTGAGTTCCCTGGCTTTCTGGTGCAAAGGTAAAACCGTAGATTCTTCATGACCCATCGTTAATTCAGATAAATCGTCAAATACTTTTGGTGTGATTTCAATTCCAATTTCAACCGGTAATCCTTCTCCATTTATACTTATCCAGGACCTAGCTTTACCCGAACCATATTGAACTTCGGGCCCCTTAAAAATATTTACTTTTTCAGTACTTTTCTTCGCTTGAAAGAAATCGTTTTCCTCCATACGACGAAGGGTAGGGTCATCTTCTTTGTTACAGGAAAATGTTATGATTATCAATCCCATTAACAATAGTTTTTTGCTCATTGACAGATAAGTTTTCATCATGTTTAAGATTTAAGAATTGGTTATAATATTTATAATCAGGACAAACCCATGTGATTGAATTTATGGGATTTGCCTATAATTCTAACTAAAGCTAAAAACAAAAGTGATTCAAAAAATTAGGTATTGAAGTAGCATGACATTTCGTCGACAAAGACCCGGAATTAGAAGATGAATGGAGAAATGGAGTTCTTAAAAAAAATGGTTTATGATCTAATCATTCATGATGATGTACGGTGGACAAATGTTTTATTATTTCCTGCAAACGGGCAGAATTTCTCCTTTTACGAGCCGATATTTATCCAATTCTTCAGCCGAAAGCTCTGCAGAATAATCTATCTCTTCAACATTAAATCCGACATTTCTCAAACGGTCAAAATAGTCTCGTCCATAAATACGCACATGGTCGTATTGGCCAAAATGTTTGGCTCTTTCTTCGGGAGAAGTAATGCTGAAATCTTCAAAAGTTTTCTCTCTTGTTATTTCCTGAGGGATTTGAAAAATACCCATTCCGCCGGGTTTCATCACCCGGTATAATTCACTCATCGCTTTGGCATCATCTTCAATGTGTTCCAAAACATGGTTGCAAAAAATGAGGTCAAAAGTATTGTCTTCAAAAGGTAGGTCTAAAATATCTGCTTTTACATCTACTTTTGGTGCATACAGATCGGCAGTAGTATAATCGAGATTTTTCATTTTTTTGAACAAAGGCAAAAAGCATTGTTCAGGTGCCATGTGCAGTACTTTTTTTGGTGAAGTAAAAAAGTCTGTCTCGTTTTTGAGATATAACCATAATAATCGGTGCCTTTCTAGCGATAGTGTACTTGGCGACAGTACATTTGGTCTTTGTGTGCCATAGCCATAAGGCAAAAATCTGCGGAAAGATTTTCCATCAATAGGATCAGTATAGGTATTACCTGATAACCAAACAGACAAAGCAGGCCGAATAAGGTAACTCACTTTGATCAAATAAGGTCTTGGGATGGTGTTTAAGATTTGAGAAAATAATTTCATGAAAGGCTGTAACGAACTATACTAATGCAGGGTTTTGCCTAAATTCCAACTCTTCGTCACTTTCTATGCCAAGAGCTTCGTGCACATATTTAAAAGTTGAAAGTAATTCTGGTTTACCTTCAACAATGGCAACATCATGCTCAAAATGGGCGCTTGCTTTTCCATCTGCCGTTAAAATAGTCCAACCATCATTGAGTTGGTTAATTTTATGCGTTCCTAAATTGATCATGGGTTCTATGGCGACTACCATTCCTTCTGCAAATTTCTTCCCTCTACCACGTCTTCCGTAATTCGGCATTTCGGGATCTTCGTGCATTTCTTTTCCTAAGCCATGACCTACTAATTCTCTGACAACACCATAGCCATGTTGCTCAACATAATTCTGAATGGCAAAACCGACATCGCCGACGCGATTTCCAGTTCTGAATTCTCTGATACCCACATACAAGCTCTCCTTGGTAATTTGTAACAATTTTTTTATTTCAGGAGCCACTTCACCCACCTCAAAAGTATATGCGTGGTCACCATAAAATTTATTCTTTAAAGCGCCGCAATCAATAGAAATTATATCGCCTTCTCTCAGAGGAACATCACTAGGTATTCCGTGTACGATTTGCGCATTTGGGCTCATACAAAGTGTATTTGGGAAATTATACAATCCCAAAAATCCCGGTATGGCCCCGTGATCACGAATAAATTCTTCAGCTAATTTATCTAAGTGAAGGGTACTTACACCCGGTTTTACTTCTGAAGCCAACATGCCAAGTGTCTTCGATACAACCAAAGCACTTTCTCGCATGAGCTCAATTTCCTCTCTTGTCTTAATTTTTATCATTCCGAAGTGTAATTTACCCGCAAAGATAAATCAAATATAATAGATTTAAAATTGGGCTGATAAGGAGCTTCAAGATCCTAAAGTTAATCAGAGAAATTACTTTGGTTCAAGACTTGAGCCAGCCAAACAAACCTTTTTTTACTTTTCTTTCGGGTGGTTTTTCTGTTTTGAGAAGGGTCTGGTAAATTTCTCCCCAACCGGGCAATCCGCCAACGGCACGATCATCTATGAAAACATCGGCATTGATTTTCCGACTTACTTTATTGTGAAATTTTTCTTCAGGAAAACTATTGTTTACAGCATAAAAATCCAACCCGTTCCTTTTACAAAAATCTACTGCCTCCTGTAGTTTTTCTCCGTGACGGTAGGTCCATAAAATTAATCTATGTCCTTTTTTTTGAAGTTCCAAAAGTGTTTCAAACGCAAAAATTCTGGCAGGCCCGATTCCCGGATATTGATCTTCAACGATGGTGCCGTCGAAATCGACTGCAATGATCAAAGTGTTGCGAGGAATTGTTTTTAATTTGGGTTCAGACATGCAGCAAATCTAATAATTTTTGAACTATCAATTTACACTAATAACGATTTCTGAGTCATTTGCTCAGGTTGAGAAACTTTTAACAACTCCAATATGGTTGGAGCAATGTCTCCCAGAACACCATCCTTGATACCTCCTTTATAATTTTTATCTACTAAAATTAACGGAACAGGGTTGGTCGTATGTGCTGTATTGGGTGTGCCATCGGGATTGATCATGGTTTCGCTATTTCCGTGATCTGCAATAATGATGCTCGTATAATCATTATCTAGGGCCGTAGTAACTACCTCTTTTAAGCAGGTATCAACCGTTTCGGCAGCTTTAATAGCGGCTTCCATGACACCGGTATGACCAACCATGTCTGTGTTGGCAAAATTTAGGCAAATAAAATCAGCTTCTCCCTTTTTTAACTCGGGTAAGATAGCCTCTTTGATATCATGTGCGCTCATTTCCGGTTGTAAATCGTAGGTAGCCACTTTTGGAGATGGACATAAAAGTCTTTTTTCTCCTATAAACTCCTTTTCTCTGCCACCAGAAAAGAAGAAGGTCACATGAGGATATTTTTCAGTTTCAGCAATACGGATTTGTTTTTTATTGTTGGCTTCCAATACCTCACCCAGGGTGTTTTCCAAATTATCTTTTGGATAAATTACTTCAACATCTTTAAATGTTTTGTCATAATTTGTCATTGTTACATAATGCAAAGGCATTTTGTGCATTCCAAATTCTTGAAAATTTTCTTGTGATAAAACCCTGGTTAATTGTCTTCCACGGTCTGTTCTAAAATTGAAGAACAGAATTACATCATCATCAGTTATTTTAGCGATAGGTTGATCTTTCCCATCAACCATAATAATAGGTTTGATAAATTCGTCAGTTACGCCTTCATCATAACTTTTTTGAATACTTTCAGTTGCATTTTTAGAATGTTCTCCTACCCCATTTACAACGGCATCATAGGCTAATTTTACTCTAGCCCAACGTTGGTCTCTATCCATGGCGTAATATCTACCAACAATAGTAGCCAATTTACCAGTGGTATGACTCATGAAATTTTCCATATCTTGAATAAATCCTTTCCCCGATTTAGGGTCACAATCGCGACCATCGGTAAAAGCGTGCAGGTAAACATGATTAACGCCAGCTTCTTTAGCCGCTTTTAAAAGCCCTTTGGCATGATCCATGTGCGAGTGAATTCCTCCATCTGAGATCAAACCGAGTAAGTGAACTTTTTTATCATTTTTCTTAGCGTAATCAAAAGCCTCTACCAATACTTTTTCTTTGGCAATAGATCCTGTTTCAACCGCTTTATTGATTTTCACAAAATCTTGAAAAACGATACGACCAGCACCCAGGTTCATATGTCCGACTTCAGAATTTCCCATTTGTCCTTCCGGTAATCCAACGTTTAAACCATCTGTTCTTAGATTGGCGTGCGGATACTTCTCTATCAAACTATCAAAAAATGGGGTGTTGGCTTGATAAATGGCAGATACTTTTGGGTCTTGTGTATTTCCCCAGCCATCAAGGATAATAAGGATAACTTTTTTAGACATAATGATCATGTTTATTCGGCTGCAAAGATACGCAAGTATAACAAATTGACCACTATATTTCGACGAAAGAAGTGCTTAAACTGAGTGAAAAACAACTTAAAATGAAGATGATAAAATCATCACCTAAATATGCTAAACTATTTAAAAGGTATAAGATAGATTTAAGCCAAAATAGCAGTTCACAGGATCGCCCGGATAATAATATCTCGGTGAGTTATTTCCAAAGGCAGTTGCATTGATTTGTAGCATGGAAGCATATTTTTCATCAAAAAGATTATTGATCCCTAAGAAAACATCAAATTTGAATTTTTTTAAAATATTACCTTGATACCCTAGTTTAGTATGTAACAATTGGTAAGAATCGGCAAAGACGGAATTGGTATCGTTCACGGGAATTTTATCGATGAATTGGTATTGCAAAGTGCTGTAAAATCCAAATGCTGTCTGCATGTCTAAAATAGAACTAAATACTACCGGAGGTACTCCTGTCACCTGATTACCCGAATAATCGTTCCCTAAATCTTCAAATTCTCGAAAATAATAATGATGATAACTAAATGAATTTCTGTGGTTAATTTGCCAAAAGTCAGATTCAATAAGGATGTAGTTGACGTCTATTTCTAATCCGAGGAAATCAGTTTCACCGGCATTGATCCCAACAAACTCATCATCACCTGTTCTTCTTGCCACAAGCTGATCTTTCACTTTCATTTGATAGAGCGCGAAACTGTAATCTAATTTCAAATTTGTAAATGTACCTCTGGTTCCCAATTCAAAATTCCAACCGGTTTCTGGCTTAATATTTTGATTTATCTGACCGCCTGGTAAAAGGGTCTCTTCCAATGTCGGTGGAGAAAATCCATGTGCAATTGTAGCGTATCCAACATGATTTGACAGATATTCATAAGTTAGGCCTAGTTTAGGTGAGAATATATGACCAAAATTATAATCACCTGAAGCGTTATTTATTTCAGGATTAAAACGATCGTCAAGCGCATAAGAAGTGTAATTCCAATTTAGACCGAAATGTATTTGCATTTTTGCGTTCAATAAAAATTTTGAATCGAAAAATACATTAAAAAATTGTCTGTTTTCAACCAGCTCCGAGAGCTGTTCGCCTTTTACACTTCCGATTTCAAGAGGAAAATCACGGTACAAATTTTCAAAAGTTTGATAATCTTTTTTATCGCGAAATAACTCAAAACCTAATGTCCAGTCCAGTTGTTTATCAAAAATAGGATGACTGGAAAGGTATTTACTTCGCAAGCCAACGGAAAAAGTTTCTTCTTCTAAAATATTAAAGGGTCGGTCTTCGTCACTTGCTAAATAAGTTGAATAGATACTGGTTTTAAGAGAAGAGTTATGATTGATTTCATAATTCCAAAAAAGACCGAAAAGACCTTTTTGGTAATCCTCATTTCCCTTCGCAGCTGCCCAGTTAAAGGCCGCAGAACTCGGATTGTTTCTATAGGTATCGAAATCTAAGGAACTCGGGATGTATGATTTTAAGTCGATATAATTACCGATAAAACTAAGCGTATGTTTTTCACTTAAAAAATGATTCGAGCTGAGGTTAATAATTTGCTTGTCGAATTCATTATTATCCCTATAGCCTTTACTTTGGGTATTAGAGTATAGAAGATTTATTGCCCCATTTTTTATTGGGAGATCCGATTGGAGACTAATTTTTTTTAAATCAAAAGAGCCCATGGTAAAACGTAACTGTGGATTAAAATGGTTGATGACACCCTTGTTTGGCACCCAATGGATGGTTCCCCCTAAACCTGCTCCATAAGTGCTAGAAGAAGGACCTTTGGTAATTTCAATCCTGGCAATCGCATCCAATTCAAGATCATCCATATTCGATTCTCCCGAGCCATTTGTTAATGGAATATCTTGATAGTAGGCTCGGATTTTACTAGTCCCAAAAAGGGTTCTTGATCCTATCCCGCGGATAGTAATTCGGTTTGTACTCAGGGTTCCGTTTTGCATAAATACACCGGAAACCGAGTTGAGAATAGGGGCAATGTTGATGTTGTTTTGTAGATTGATTTCATTTTGTTTTAAAATGGTTGCACCGCCTGCATAATCCTTTAATGTAGAAGTAAAATTGTTAGAAGTTAAAACTATTTCATCTAGATTTTCGGATAAAGGAAATAGATAGAATACCTCAAAGGATTTTGATATGATTATGGTATCTGATTTAAAACCTTCTTTAACAAGGGTATATTTTCCCTTTTCTAAAAGGTTAAATTCACCCTGATTATTGGTCTGAATGATTTCGTTTTTTTCAAATGAGACGAGTTTTGTTTGGGATAAGGGAATCAAACTTTCGCCGTGAACAACTTTTCCGGAATATTGAGAGTAACCCGAAAAGTCACATACAAATAATAAAAGTGTTAAGAGATAATAGAGAAATTTATTACGGATTAACCACACCATTTTTAATTCCGTTTACTCCTTTTTCTAAATCAAATACAAATCCATTAACAATAGCATATTTTACGATATTATTTTGCATTAAGACAAAAGAAGGATTTTTTCCAATTTTTAAGGGAGATTCGGGTTGCTTTGAGTTTTTGAGGATTGCCACTTTATTAATATCGACAATGTTTACAGGGTAATAAGTAAACTTATGGTCATTTGGAATCTCACTCATTGCAATATTTGTATACCCTTTTTGTAAAAGTTCTTCAAAATTAATTTCATCCAATTCGGCAGCCGTATTTAATATTTTTGGATAGGTTTCTCCCAATTTAAATTCCAAATTTTCTGCATTTATTGTTTGATAACCATAATAGGTAGATAGATCTCCCACTTCAGCAATAGCTCCCGAATAATAGAATTCGGTCTCTTCTTTGTTAGCCCGCTCATTGTGCATAAAGCCCAGATCAACGGTGTAATGATCACCCAATAAGGGAAAGTTCAACTTTTCGATTTTTAAATCAAAAAGTTTTCTGTCGTTTTCAGGAATTTTTCCATACTCATTTAAATCTGCTTTTTGATAAGAACCATTGGCAATGCTCTCCAAAGCGCTTAAAATAGATACGAAATTAAGTTTTCTGATAAACTGTTTTTCCGGATCGTTTTGAAAACCTCCAGATTCTATCAATATGGCACTGGTACCCCATTTTTGAATATTGTCCCCAAAGGCACGTGGTTCAAAAGAATCGTCATATCTGCCAACTTGTCCTGGTGCATATTTTTGTATCACCTTATTCATTTCTACGATGACCTTCATCGCATTACCGCGCACATCATTAATTGTTTTTTCATAATTATAGGCCGGTGCTAACACAGAAATAGTAGCTGCTTTTTCTGTTCTTTCGGCATTGTAATATTTACTTTGATCGTGCAGATTAAAACCAAAAACCGCATTTAAACTGTCTCTCGCACCTTTTAAAATGCGAGATTCGGGAGATTGTAATCTAAGAGCATCTCGATTAATGTCTACATCTAACGCATTTCTTCTAGTGAATTTTTCAGCGCCATCGGGATTCAGCATGGGAATAAAATGCAAGTTAAGCTTTGATAAAAGAGTCTTGTTTGTTTTCAAATAATTAAATATGTCAAACAAGGCCATGGTTGCTGTTGATTCATCACCGTGCATTTGAGACCATAACAAAACGGTCGTCTTCCCAGTCCCAACACTTACCATAGAAATACTGCGACCCTCAATAGATTCTCCCAATTTTTTTACGGTAAAACCATTTTCTTTCTCAAGAGCTGAAAGCAAAGGTTGAATATCACTGTGTTTAAATCGTCTTTCTTTAATTGTTTTTTCTTGATATTGATCGTAATTTTTAAAGAGAACGTCACTGTTATTTTGCGAAAAAGTGAGGTTTGTAAGCAAAAGGGTCATTATACTCAAAAAGTACTTCATGTGTTTAGTTTTCTGAAGGGATGGGTTGCCAATTATATTTTTTTGTCGCGTTTCGGATATTATAGATAAAATCTTCCCCGGGATCCGTTTTTTCGGTTCTATAGCTGGAATCCTTTTCTAACCATAGTGGGTGATTTTCAAATAGGGTATATTCATAATGGCCTATAACATAATCTATTGTAGGGTATTTTTCTTTTAAATAAGTGATAAGCTTAATATTAGACTTCAATTGCGCTTTAGTTAATGGTTTGCCTTCACCATCACCTACATTTTCTATACCAATAGCACAATGATTTAGACCGATCACATGACGTGCCATGTAATCTTCCGGCATCAAACGATAAATAGTTCCATCCTGATCGACAAGAAATTGGGAAGACACATTGAGTGCCCCGGCATTTACAATCTCAGGACGCCAATCTGGTAATTTACTATTTTCAAAAGCTTCAAAGGATTTGTCAAGTGTTGGAATAGCCGTCCAATGAATGACTATCATTTTTGGCTTAATTAACGGACTTAGTTGTTTTAGATCGTAATGTTCATCGAGGTATTGAAGGGTGAGATCTATTCTCTCCTGGTCAAACCTAATGGGTTTATCAGTGATATCGATTGATTTACAAGAAAAGAATAAGAAAGCAGCAAATATAGATAGTATAAAGCGCATATATTTTTTTAGGCAATATTAAAGATTTTAGGCCATCTTTCTAAAGTTTCATCAAAATTATTGAGGACCCACATAGCCATTTGCTTCAATCGCATCTTTTATTTCTTGCTTTCTGTGAGGCGAACTTGGGTGGGTACTTGAAAATTCAGGCACTTGTTGTCCACCCGATGCTTCATCTAATATGGTCATAACGTTAATAAATTCATATGGGTTATACCCCGCATCAATCATAAATTTTACACCCAAACGATCACTTTCCAATTCATCTTCTCTACCGTATTTCATATTAATCACATTCCCTATCATTGCGGCCATTTGTGCTCCACCGGCATCTGTTCCTGCCATGACTCCAGTTAGGACTCCTTGGGTGAGGTTTTGTTTTGCTATTCGCTCGGCAGAATGTCTTCCTACCACATGACCAATTTCATGACCGAGTACACCCGCCAATTGATCTTCGTTTTCCAATCTCCCAAATAGACCCGCTGTAATGAAAACTTGACCACCAGGCAAGGCAAAAGCGTTTACTGTATTCGGATCCCTCAATAAATGAAATTCAAATCTATAAGGAGTCTCTCGTGCTATAGAATTATTTACAAGTCTTGCCCCAACCCTATCTACCATGGCTTGCGCGTCTTGATCGGGATGCAGCCCGCCATATTCATTGGCCATTTGTGGGGCGCTTTGCAATCCAATAGCTATCTCTTCCTCAGTACTCAGGGAAATGTGTTGTGTTTTTCCTGTATACGGGTTTTCCTCTGTTCTAGAGCAATATTTTAAGTATGAAAATAAAATGATAGCAAGTCCAATGAACAATCTAATTTTAAAATTATTGGAGGTTCTCATGATGTGTTATTGATTAGGGGGTTGTATTGGGCTAAAGATAAGAAATAATTAAGTTTTTTTTAGATATGTTGGGATTATCGCAAACAATTAAGTTATCCAAAAAGATGTAAATTTACTAAGCTATTTAAAATAATTATGGAAAGTAAAATATTGTCCAAACTACCCAATCATTTAAAAACATTTATCGTTGACCAGCAATATGACAATTATACAGCTCAAAATCATGCCGTTTGGCGTTATGTGATGAGGAATAATGTATCATATTTGGATAAAGTAGCACATAAGTCTTATCTCGACGGCCTTGAGAAAACAGGAATATCGATAGATAAAATACCTAAGCTGGAAGATATGAACTCCATACTTTCTGGAATAGGTTGGGCCGCTGTTACAGTAGATGGTTTTATACCGCCTAATTCTTTTATGGAATTTCAAGCTTATCACACGCTTGTAATTGCAGCCGACATTAGAACCATAGAGCATATTACCTATACACCTGCACCGGATATTATTCATGAGGCAGCAGGACACGCACCGATTATTGCTAATCCCGAATACGCCGAATATTTAAGGCGTTTTGGTGAAATTGGTGCCAAGGCAATTTCTTCTGCTAAAGATGACGAATTGTTTGAAGCCATTAGGCATTTGTCTATTATCAAAGAGGATCCTAATACTGCCCGAAAAGAAATTTTGGAAGCGGAAAAAAGAATTGACACGATCTCAAAAGACATGGGTACTCCGAGTGAGATGGCTAAAATTCGGAATTTACACTGGTGGACAGTTGAGTATGGTTTAATTGGGACTTTGGAAAGGCCAAAAATTTATGGTGCCGGTTTACTTTCGTCTATTGGAGAAAGTAAGTGGTGTATGAGCGATCAGGTGAAAAAAATACCTTATTCTATAAAAACAGCGGATGTTGAATTTGACATTACAAAGCCTCAGCCCCAATTATTTGTCACTCCTGATTTTGCTCATCTAAGTTTTGTTTTAGAAGAATACGCAAATACAATGGCTTTGCGAAAAGGAGGATTGGAAGGCATTCAGAAATTAATTGACTCTAAAAATTTAGGAACTATCGAATTAAATACCGGACTGCAAATTAGCGGAACTTTTTCAGAAGTAATTGAAAATGAGGGGAAACCAGTCTATTTTAAAACTAGCGGACCTACGGCTCTCGCATTTAAAAACAAAGAAATTATAGGTCACGATAAAGAATACCATGCAGATGGTTTTGGTTCTCCGGTTGGCAAGCTAAAAGGAATCAATCTGGCTATCGAGGATATGTCGCCAACTGATTTGGAAGCTTATGGTATTTACGAAGGAAGAAATGTTACTTTAGAATTTAATGGAGGAATTACGGTCGAAGGACAGATCATTACTGGGAAAAGAAATCTTCAAGGAAAGATTATCTTGATCTCATTTAAAAATTGTTGGGTAAAGCAAGGCGAAAATGTACTTTTCCATCCTGATTGGGGAATTTTTGATATGGCTGTAGGAGCAAAAGTAATTTCAGCCTTTGCCGGGGTAGCAGATCCTGGTAGTTTTGGTTTAGTTTTCGAATCACCCAAAGAAAAGACTCACAAAATTCAATATCCGAAGAAAGAACAAAAATTGCACCTTTTGTACCAAAAAGTAAGAGATATTAGGGAACAAAATAATTTTGATAAGGAATCAATTGAAGAACTTGAAAATATTTTGTCGATCTTGAAGGATGAATATCCCAACGATTGGTTGTTGCCACTTGAAATTTTTGAATTGGTATTTAGCAGAGAAGAATCCTTAAAAAAACGGGTTTTAGCGCATTTAAAAAATCTAGCGCTAAAACCCGAATATAACATATTAATTGAAAGCGGACTTTCGTTACTTAACTAATTAAAGTTGAGTAACCCTTAAGGTATTTACCATTCCTCGAGCCGAAACCGGCATAGAACTTAAGTTGATAACAAAATCTCCTTTTTCGGCATAACCTTTTTCCAAAGAAATTTTATTAATTTCTTCTACGGTATCATCTGTACTGATCAAACGGTCATAATGATAGGCTTTTACACCCCAAAGCAAATTCAACATTGCTAAAATTCGCTTGTTATCAGAAAAGGCGAGAATATTTGACTTAGGTCTCCAAGCGGAAATTTGAAAAGCCGTGTATCCACTGTGTGTTAAGGTAGTTATGGCCGAGGCCTCAATTTTATCGGCGAGATAGGCTGCTTGTTGACAAATAGCCTTTGTTATAAATCGATCATTCATACATTCTACAGTCGAAACGGGATTTACAATCAATTCTGAATGCTCAACACTTTGAATAATTCTTCGCATTACATTGATTACTTCTAAAGGGTATTTCCCCACAGAAGTTTCTCCTGATAACATCACAGCATCAGCGCCATCCATGATGGAGTTAGCCACGTCATTGACTTCGGCTCTTGTAGGCACCTGATTTTCTATCATTGATTCCATCATCTGGGTAGCAATAATTACAGGAATTCTATTTTCCTTTGCCTTCTTTACCAACTTTTTTTGAACAATAGGCACCTTGTCCATGGGAATTTCAACACCCAAATCACCTCTGGCAACCATCAATCCATCACATTTTTTTACGATTGTATTGATATTGGCTACTGCTTCAGGTTTTTCTATTTTGGCAATTACCGGAATTCTATGTTCTGGTGATTCTTCAGCTATCAAATCGTGAATCAAATCTAGATCAGAACCATTTCTCACAAATGATAAAGCAATCCAATCTACCTCTAATGATATCGCAAAAGAAGCATCCTTTCTGTCTTTTTTTGTGAGTGCTGGAAGAGAAACCTTGGTATTAGGAAGGTTTACACCTTTTTTAGATTTGAGGGTACCATTTCTTAAGACTTTGGTTTTTACCTCTTTTTTTCCATCAGTTTCTAATACTTCAAACAATAATTTTCCATCATCGACCAGGATATGTTCTCCCGGCTTAACGTCTTTTGGAAACTTTTTGTAAGTCATAAAAGCTCTCTCCGAATTTCCTTCGCATTTTTCTGTTGTAAAAGTAAAAATGTCACCTTTTTTCAGATCAGAATTCGGAGCCATGACACCAACTCTTAATTTCGGACCTTGCAGGTCTGCTAGAACAGCTACATTAAATCCTCGTCTTTCATTTATTTCTCTGATAGTTTTAACATGCTCTGTAATTACGTCATAATCGGCATGGGAAAAGTTTATTCGAAAAACATTTACCCCGGCCACCATCATGTCTTCCAACATTTGTTTTGAATCAACCGCGGGCCCCAATGTGGCAACGATTTTTGTTTTTTTACGCATTCTCATATTCCTGTAGTTTGTTTTGTTCTTATTGATAAATATAATCGGGATTTGTCTCAAAAATTAAATTATCCCTCGACTTTAGATCATTTGGGTCTATTCTATATAGTGTAACGATCTGATTTATAGTTTTAATTTTATTAATTAGTTCTTTAGATTCTTCGTAGGCCATTTGACTATCCATTTTGAGAAAAAAATCAACTTGTTTTTTTTCTGGAATAAGATAGGCTTGAGCCGGTGGATCATCAAAGAGATTTCCACTATGGCTTACAAGTGTTTCTTTTTTAATATTTTTATTTGTTATTAGAGACCAGGTCATCATTTTATTAGCATCGTCAAAAATATAGATTGAAAAACTACTCTTTTCATTTTTTAAAAAGAGATCGAGATCCTCTTTGTATTTTCTCAGCTTCAATTCTAATTTATCGTTCAACAAAAAGGCAAGTCTAAAATCTTCTAAGGGAGTATGAATACCAAATAAGGTATAGTCATGGTCATACTCAAAATCTATAGATAAAATTTTTGACATAAATTTCCTTTCAAAGGGGAGATAAATTTCACAAAATTAACAATAGTTCGATACAAAACTTAATTTGAACCAAGGTTAATTAAAAATTTGTCATTGCTCTATTAAATGCTGTAGCTTGTAAAAGGCACGTTTCGATGCTATTTCTTCTGCCTTTTTCTTTGATGTAGCTCTTCCTTTTGAGACCATTTCATTGTCTATAAACAGTTTGACACTAAAATGTTTGAGCACGTCATTTCCCGTATCTTCGTATACTTGATACTTGATTTTCTTTTTGTTTTTCTGACACCATTCTATTAAAAGGCTTTTGTAACTCGTTATTTTCCCTTCTAACTTTTCAATATCAACATATGGTTCTATTACATTTCTAAATATAAATTTTTCACAAAAGCTGTATCCTTTATCTAAGTGGATAGCACCTATGAATGCTTCGAATAAATTACCATATATATTATCGCCAAAATTTTGATTGGGAATTGTTGAATCTACAAATTTCTTTAATTCCAGATCTTTACCCAACTCGTTTAAATGTTCTCTACTCACAATTTTAGAGCGCATTTGGGTGAGAGTACCCTCATCGGCATTAGGCATTTTTTTAAAAAGATAATTAGCGATCACAGACCCTAATACTGCATCTCCCAAAAACTCCAGCCTTTCATAATTTATCGCATGACCGTTTTTATTGGTTTTTTTTAATGAGCTATGTGTGAAAGCTTCTTTATAAAATTCAAGTTTTTTAGGGCGGTAACCTAAAATATTTTTCATCGAAATAAAAAATTCTTCATCTTTTTCAGAATGAGAATTAGTTATTTTTTTGATGAAATTCATAACGTTGAATTAGTCACTCAATTTTTTAAATAAGATACAAGCATTATGACCACCAAAACCGAAAGTATTGCTCATAGCCATTTTAACATCGCGTTTTTGAGCTTTATTAAAAGTGAGATTAAATTTAGGATCTATTTCGTCATCATCGGTAAAATGATTAATCGTTGGTGGGACAATTCCATTTTTAATAGCCAAAATAGAAGCAATTGCCTCTATAGCTCCTGCTGCGCCAAGTAAATGACCAGTCATCGATTTTGTAGAATTGATATTTAGATTATAGGCAGATTCACCAAAAACATATTTTATCGCCTTTAATTCTGCAACATCGCCAAGAGAAGTTGAGGTACCGTGCATATTTACCGCATCTATTTCTTCTGGTTTTACACCAGCATCTCTTAAACAATTTTCCATCACACTTTTAGCACCAAGTCCTTCAGGATGGGGTGCGGTTATATGATGTGCATCCGCTGAAAGTCCACCGCCTATAATTTCAGCATAAATTTTAGCTCCTCTGGCCTTTGCGTGTTCGTATTCTTCTAACACCAAAGCTCCGGCACCTTCTCCCAGAACAAAACCGTCGCGGTCTTTATCGAAGGGTCGTGAGGCAGTTTTAGGATCATCATTTCTGGTTGATAGGGCATGTAAAGCATTAAATCCTCCGATTCCTGCCATGGTTACTGCAGCTTCTGATCCACCTGTGATAAATGCATCACAATAACCCAAACGGATATAATTCAGCGCATCGATAATGGCATTTGCAGAAGAAGCGCAAGCACTTACTGTTGCAAAATTTGGCCCTCTTAAGCCATATTTAATTGAAATTTGCCCCGGAGCAATATCCGCAATCATTTTAGGAATGAAAAAAGGATTAAATCTTGGAGTTCCATCACCTTTTCCAAAATCCAGAACTTCGTTCTGAAAAGTTTCTAATCCACCAATACCTGCTCCCCAAATTACACCAACTCTACCGGTGTCCATTTTGGTAAAATCCAAACCACTATCTGCGATAGCTTCATCAGAAGCTACCATGGCGTATTGGGTGAACCTATCCATTTTGCGAGCTTCTTTTCTGTCGATAAATTCTTCGACATTAAAGTTTTTTAATTCGCAGGCAAATTGTGTTTTAAAAAGTGTCGCGTCAAAGTATGTAATTGGTGCAGCACCACTCTGGCCATTGACAAGACCATTCCAATAATCGTTTAGATTATTACCGATTGGGGTTAATGCACCCATTCCAGTTACAACTACTCTTTTTAACTCCATGAAGAATTAGAATTTTGGTTATAAAATTAGAAAACTACGGAATTTGACTTAAAAAGCCAAAATCCGTAGTTATTTTTATTTGTGGAAATTCTTATTTTTTTGCTCCCTCAATATAGCTTACAGCTTGACCTACAGTACTGATGTTTTCAGCTTGATCATCAGGAATCTGAATGTCAAATTCTTTTTCAAACTCCATAATTAACTCTACAGTATCCAATGAATCTGCTCCTAAATCATTTGTAAAGTTAGCCTCATTAGTAACCTCATTTTCGTCAACGCCTAATTTATCAACGATAATGGCTTTAACTCTTGATGCAATATCCGACATAATTGAAAGTTTTTAAATTAATATGACTGCAAAAATAATAACTTTCAAATTAATTACGCTCTTCGTGCGCAAAAATTTGATAGTACAAGATAATTAAAAAGATTTAATTTTACACTTTAAATGAATCGAAGAGCTATTTTCTCTTTGTCATAAGCTATTTTTAGAATGAAAAAAATAATCATATTCGCTTCCGGATCTGGTACGAACGCAGAGAACATAATGAATTACTTCAATAAATCAAAAAACGTTGAGGTAACTTATGTGGTGACAAATAATGCCGAAGCATATGTTATTGAAAGAGCAAAAAAGTTTGATATTCCGGTAAAATTATTAGACAAAGGAGAGTTGAGATCTGAAGAATTTAGAACATTTTTAAATGAAAATGCAGATTTTTTAGTTTTAGCAGGTTTTTTGATGAAGATTCCCGATCAAATTGTTGCCGATTTTCCCTTTAAAATTGTAAACATTCATCCTGCTTTGTTGCCAAAATATGGTGGAAAAGGAATGTATGGCATGCATGTTCATAAGGCGGTTGTAGAGAACAAAGAAAAATTCTCGGGTATTACTATACATTATGTGAATGAGCATTATGATGAAGGAGCGATTATTTTTCAACAAAGTGTGGCAGTTAGTCCTCATGATAAGCCAGAAGATTTGGCGAATAAAATACATGATCTCGAACAAGCGTATTTTCCGGGTATAATTGATGAATTGATTCAAAAATTATAGCATGGTGCATTTATACACAGATGGTGCATGCAGTGGTAATCCGGGCAAAGGAGGTTATGGATTAATATTAGAATGGGTAGGAAAACCATATAAAAAAGAATTCTCAGAGGGTTATAGACTGACAACCAATAATCGCATGGAGCTTCTGGCTGTAATTGTTGGTCTGGAAAAGTTGCTGAATCCAGGTACGGAAATCACAATTTTTTCTGATTCAAAATATGTGGTTGATGCTGTTCAAAAGAACTGGGTTTTTGCCTGGGAAAAAAAATCTTTTAAGGATAAAAAGAACGAAGATCTTTGGAGAAGATTTTTAAAAATTTACAGAAAACATAAGGTTACATTTGTCTGGGTCAAGGGACATAATAATCATTCTCAGAATGAAAGGTGTGATCAGTTAGCCGTGGAAGCTGCTCAAAAAAACGATCTAAAAGTTGATAAGGGATATGAATTAGAATCAAGCAGTAATTTATAACTCCAATCCATCTAAAATATAATCGATCAATTTTTCTAATTCTTGGGGAGGGTTTTTATGGTCGAAGGTTTTGGACTCGTAAATTGTTTTTTCGTTATGAATAATGAGTTTAGCGGCAAGTGAGGCATCATTTGCAAAATTTTCAGTTGGAGCAGCTATATTTTCTATTTGATTTAAATTAATTTCATCTAAGATTTCAATCAAATTTGACCATTTCATACCCGTTTTCGAAATTTCTGATTCGCTATTGATGATCAAGTTGGTCGTATCTTCGTTGATTTTTATGATTACTTCATAGCCTCTGGAGAAAATGTGGTATTCAATTTCTTTTAATTCTTCATTTTGGCTGAGGCCGTTATAAAACAATAAAGAGAATAGGACTGCTCTAAGCATAATAAAAAAAGGCGCTCAGCGCCTTTTATTTTTTTAATTTAAAAAACTTTCCCTAGAACCTCCAGATGCAAAAAGTGCCCGCATGCGATCGTTTTGTCCTGGGGTAAACATATACATACAATCGTCATATACATAATCCATGTAATTCATGGTCATATCGGCAGAATTACAATGGATGGTTGGATACGAGGGACAACCGGTATTATATCTGTCTGAGGTTGGGGTATCTACCACAAAATCATCGCGATTACATCTTCCGTCGCCCCAAATATGTCTTAAATTTAACCAATGACCTACTTCATGTGTCGCAGTACGACCGTCTCCGTAAACCCCTGAGGTTTCTCCGAAATATTCTGTTCCTATGACAACTCCATCGGTTGAAGGTGAACCTCCCGGAAACTGCGCATAACCAAGAATTCCCCCTCCAATATTACAAACCCAGATATTCAGGTAATTCGAAGGGTCTGTTACATCTATACCTCCCTGACTTGCAAATTTCATCGCATCATTGGTGCCCCAACTGGATTTTGATGAAACTTTTCTATTTACACCGGCAAGCGCAAAAGTGATATCGCAGTCAGCTACTAATCCCGCGAAATCGCTAGGCACATTAGTTGTATTTGGATTATTGTTATTAAAATCTTCATTTAAAATTTTAATCTGTGAATCAATTTGAGCTTGCGTGACATCACCGGCTTTGATTTCTATGATATTAATGATCACAGGGATATTGATGGTTGCTGTTGGTGGGACAGGATCAGTACCACCTCCTCCATTACCCGGTTTCCCTCTACTCGTGCTTCCTTTTGCATTAGAAATTACAGCTCGGGAATGTTTCTCAATATCATACATTTTCTGATATAGCCCAGGGTTCTCTACCAATTTTCTACTTAAGACTTCCATGGTCTGACAATTTTTGAATTTCCCTTTGTCTTCAGCTTTAGCTAAACTTTCTGAGGGTTCAATGTCCAGATAAAAATCAGACATATCAATTATTTCTGATTCTTTATCGCTAAAAGGTTGGTCTGTACTATCCTCGCATGAAAAAAAGGAAAATATCAAAAAAAGGCTCAACAGAGAATAAAATTTTTTCATAGAGTTGATTTTAGGTATATCGAAATAAATATAGTTAAATATTTGATATATTGCTTGGTACCTAAAAAATTTTAAGTAGAGACCGGTAAAATAATTATAAAAATGATCACCGGTCGAACAGATTTGTTGTAGAAGTGTTCTTACGGGAGCCAAAGAAAATATCGTCAGCACCTTCCATCAAGACCAAATAAATATATTACTTTTTAATTCTCTTTATTGCATTCCATCCAATTCACAGACTAGAAGTATTTCATTGGAAGAATTGTAAAATGAAAGCTTACCATCTTCAATTTTGTAATAAGACACCTCATTCAAACATTTGGTAAAGGTATTTTCGACGGTCATATCAGGACACATTTTTCTAGTCATGGCCATTCTAGACATATCGATTTTAGGGGAATCAGATGGATTAATCGGAGGTTGAAATGAGCCAAAATAGTTATTGCACCCGGCAAATCCGGTAATCTTATTTTCGTTTTGATCAATAACCATAGTAGGGTAGTCGCTTAATTCCTGTAAACCTTTTACATAAGTGATTTTCCAATTGTTATAGATACTGACCTGCGTTTCAGTTTTTCTTTTTCTCAAAACTTCCAGCAAAGTATATTTTAAAGATGAACCATCAGCAGGAGGATTTTTTATTTTTTTCACCTTTACTTTTATCAAATATTCAAAACCTTCTTCGTAATTAAAGCCTTCAATGTTACCGTAAAAATTAGACCATTCGTCTGTTTGCTTTTCTCGAATCAGCATACATTTTTGTGGAGCAACACCAACACAATCCACCAAGTGATCTGCGACATAAAAAGTTTTTGTTTTTGCCGAGCCCTGGATGACAAATGTCAAAGCGAATAATAAAACTACATATTTCATAAGGAAGATTTAAATTAAGACAACATAAATTTCGCCTTCTTAACGGCTTCTACAAAGATATCAATTTCTTCTTTTGTGTTGTAGAAAGCAAAAGAAGCTCTGATGGTTCCCGGAATTTTATAAAAATCCATAATCGGTTGGGCACAATGATGGCCCGTTCTAACTGCAACCCCAAGCTTGTCAATAATACTGCCAATATCATAAGGATGTATATTTTCTATATTAAAGGAAATCACGCTGGCTTTATGCTTCTTCGGTCCGTATATTTTCAGTCCTTCAATTTCTTTTAGCTTTTTCGTTCCGTATTCTAGCAATTCATTTTCGTAAGCCGCGATATTTTCCAGTCCGATTGAATTTAAATAATCTATGGCCGCACCAAAGGCGATACCACCTGCAATATTTGGTGTTCCGGCTTCAAATTTATGAGGTAAATCGGCATAAGTTGTTTTTTCAAAAGTCACTTCGCTTATCATTTCACCTCCGCCCTGATAGGGTGGAAGTTTGTTTAACCAGGTTTCTTTGCCATACAACATACCAATGCCGGTTGGCCCGCATAATTTATGCCCGGAACAAACATAAAAATCGCAATCCAAGGCTTGAACATCGGGTCTTAAATGCGGAGTCGCTTGTGCACCATCAATCAAAACGGCTGCGCCAACGGCATGAGATAATTTTATGATCTCTTTGATTGGGTTAATAGTGCCCAGCGCATTTGACACATGATTTACAAAAACAAGTTTTGTTTTGTCTGATAGCATCGATCTGAAAACATTCATTTCTAGTTCACCTTGCAAATTCATCGGAATTACTTGGAGCTTAGCACCTGTTCTTTCGCAAAGCATTTGCCATGGAACGATGTTGCTATGGTGTTCCATTGCAGAAACAATGATTTCGTCATCAACACCTAATATATTTGCAAATCCATTAGAGACCAGGTTGATTCCATGCGTTGTACCGGAGGTAAAAATGATCTCATAGGGTTTTTTTGCATTGAAATGCTTTTGTAATTTTGTTCGGGAATTTTCAAAAAGATCAGTCGCTTCTTGACTTAAGGTATGTACACCGCGATGAATATTGGCATTGTGATTACTGTAATAATCCACCAAACAATCAATGACTTGTTGAGGTTTTTGAGAAGTGGCAGCATTGTCAAAATAGACAAGCGGTTTACCGTTGATTTTCCTTTTCAAAATTGGAAAATCTTCTCTGATCTTTTCTATATCGAGCATATTTTCTTTAGAATGATTCTAAATGCAAAGATAAGAAAGATGACTCATCTCTATTTAAATTGACAATAATTATTCCGATTTTTGTATACCAGAAATTTTATAGTAATGAGGCGAATCACAAAAAAAATTATCTTAATAGTTATTTTGCTATTGGGATATATAATCATCACCTATTATCCAAGACTAACCATTGTAACGGGATTTAGTGCAAAAAGTGTTGCCAGTGGTATGTTTTTTGCCAATCGATCGCAAGAATCAATTGAAGAAGGCGATAATGATTTTTCTCTTTTACCGCTTTCTAAGAATCAAGTGACCTTGAAGGATAGAACCGTGAGTTCTTCCATTATTGGTCTAAAAGATAGAAAAGCGGTTTTTATGGATGGCTTGGGAGCAACACTTTTGCCGGAAAATCCAACTCGTGAAGGAAATAAACTAATGCCAAAAAGAAATTTAATCAAACGAGATCTCCCTTATCCTTATGGAGATCTTCCTCAAAAAGATACATCTTTTTCGGAAATTGATAAAGAAAGGCTTTTAGCGGCTATTGATAATGCCTTCGATAAAGATGAAGAAAGAATTAAAGGGACACGCTCTGTTATTGTTGTTTATAAGGACCAAATTATTGGTGAAAAATATGTAGAGGGTTTTGATGAGAATACGCCCATTTTAGGATGGTCTATGACAAAAAGTATTACGGCAACTATTTATGGAATTCTTCAGAAAATGGGTAAGATCGATATATATGAGAAAGCAGGCATTGGAGCATGGAAAAATGATTCACGCTCTGCAATAACATACAATGATCTTTTGCATATGAATAGTGGTTTAGAATGGGATGAAGACTATAGCGATATTTCAGATGTAACAAGTATGCTTTATGAAGCTGAGGAAATGGGGATCATTCAATTAGGAAAACCACAAATAGGAAAGATCAATGAATCCTGGAACTACTCATCCGGCACTTCCAATTTATTAGCGGGTTATTTGTTAAAGGAAAAATTCGAAGACCAACAGACATATCTCGATTTTTGGTATGCCGAGTTAATAGATAAGATAGGAATGCATTCTGCATTAATTGAAACTGATTTTGTTGGAAATTTTGTTGGATCTTCGTATGCCTGGGCTACAACCAGAGATTGGGCTAAATTTGGTTTACTTTATTTACACAATGGAAACTGGAATGGCGAACAAATTTTTGATCCCGAATGGTCAACGTATGTGGCAACTCCTACCAATGGTTCAAACGGAAGATATGGAGCTCATTTTTGGCTTAACGCGGGCGGACATTTTCCCGATGTACCCAAAGACATGTATTCCGCAAATGGATTTCAGGGACAAACGGTTGCAATTATCCCTTCAAAGGATCTGGTTATTGTGAGAATGGGTTTGGTGGAAGATCCTGATTTTGATTTTAACGCTTTCCTTTCGGAAATAATAAATTCTATTAATTAAAATTGTCATCAATGAGCTTAGATTTAACTCCTGTAGACAGAGTAAAGGCCATATCGAAAAAGGATTTTTTGAAAAACTATGTGCGTCCTCAAAAACCTTTAGTGATTGAAAATCTTATCGAAGATTGGCCGGCTTTCACCAAATGGAATTTGACTTATTTCAAAGAGAAAATGGGAGATAAAACGGTGCCATTGTATGATGACCGTCCGGTAGATTATAATGATGGTTTTAATGAACCTCATGCGAAAATGTTGATGAGGGATTATATAGATCTATTGGAAAATGAACCAACTCGGTATAGAATATTTCTCTATAATATTCTTAAAGAAGTTCCGGATTTACAAAAGGATTTCAAATTTCCAGATATGGGATTGCCTATTTTGAAATCACTGCCAATGCTTTTTTTTGGAGGGGAAGATTCATTTACTTTTATGCATTACGACATAGATCTGGCAAATATTTTACACTTTCACTTTCATGGAAAAAAGGAGTGTATACTATTTCCATATGAAGAAAAAAAGTATTTATACAAAGTGCCAAATTCATTAATTACCCATGAATCTATTGATTTTTCAAATCCAGATTTTGAGAAGTGGCCGGCATTAAAACGAGCCAAGGGATACAAGGCCATACTCGAGCACGGAAACACTTTGTATATGCCAGAAGGATATTGGCATTATATGAAATATATTACTCCCGGTTTTTCAATGAGTATGCGTTCATTAGCCAGAAATCCGAAAAACTTGGGACGAGCTTTATATAATGTTTTGTTTATGCGTAATTACGATAATATAATGCGCAGATATAAAGGTCAGCAATGGATCGATTCAAAAAATCAAAAAGCCATTGAATTGACTAACCAATTTTTAAGCAAATAGTTATTGTACTACATCTGAAGATCCAGATTTACTTTTAATTTTTTGGCAATTAATTTAGAAATCCTATTTTTTAGAGCCGGAATTTTAATTTTAGTTACTACATCATTTCCAAAAGCAAAAAGCAACATCGCTTTGGCTTCTTTTCTCGGAATTCCCCTGCTTTGTAAATAAAACAAGGCTTTTTCATCTAGTTGCCCAATGGTACAACCATGGGAACATTTCACGTCATCAGCAAAAATTTCCAATTGTGGTTTGGCATTAATAGTTGCTTTATCACCAATAAGAACATTATCATTTTGCTGATAAGCATTGGTTTTTTGTGCCAGTCTGTCAACGTACACTTTACCATTAAAAACACCGGTAGATTGATCATCATAAATGCCTTTATACATTTCATGGCTTTCGCAATTTTCATATTTATGATGAACAAGTGTATGATTGTCTACATGCTGTTTTCCTTCAATTATCGTAATGCCATTTAAGTTTGAAGTAATTCTTTCCCCATTATGCGTAAATTCTAAATTATTTCTCGTCAACTTTCCTCCAAAAGAAAAAGTATTTACTGAGGCTATGCTGCTTTCTTTTTGTTGAATATAAGTATTGTCTATCAACGAAGCATTTAGATTATCATTTTGAAGTTTGTAATAATCCACAATAGCGCGCTTATTTGCAAAAATCTCCGTGACAGAATTGGTAAGTACTACATTATCCGATAGGCTTTGGTGACGTTCGATAATTTGCACATGAGCATTTTCACCAACGACGACCAAATTACGAGGTTGAAGCATCAATTCTTTTTCATTTCCGGTAGAGAAATAGAGGATTTGAATTGGTTTTTCAACAACTGTATTTTTAGGGATATTGATAAATGCACCTTCTTTTGAAAAAGCCGTATTTAAGCAGACCAAACTCTGGTCTTTAGGAGCCGCATTTCCAAAATAATGATCAATGACCATTTTGTATTTTGGTTGTTTTAAAGCGGATGAGATAAGGCAAATATCACCTTCTTCATGAGTTGTTTGCGATAAAAATGAGCTGTATACACCGTCGATAAAAACGATTCGATAAGTATCAATTTCATGAAGAAAATATTCCTTAACGTCTTTAAATTCGATGACATTATCCTGGTCAGGGAAGACACTGAAATTGTATTTAAGCAGATTGTTCAATGAAGTGTATTTCCATTCCTCATCATTTTTGGATGGAAAGCCAAGCTTTTCAAACTGAGCCATAGCCTCCGTTCGCAATTCGTGAACGGCTGAATCCAGATCGATATTTCCTCGATTTTCGAAAGCCATAAATGAGGCGACAAGTTTATCTTTTAATTCCATTTTTCAATACTTAATAATTCGACAAAAAAAAGCCTTCAATTTATTTTACCCAATCGTATCCTTTGGCCTCCAGTTCGTTTGCCAATTCTTTTTCACCTGATTTTACTATTTTCCCATCGTAAAGGACATGTACAAAATCTGGGATGATATAATCTAGCAAACGTTGGTAGTGGGTGATGACGATAGTCGCATTCTTTGGAGTTTTCAATTTATTCACTCCATTTGCCACGATCTTAAGCGCATCGATATCCAAACCAGAATCTGTCTCATCTAAAATAGCCAATTTGGGTTCTAACATAGCCATTTGAAAAATTTCATTTCTTTTTTTCTCACCCCCAGAAAAGCCTTCATTAAGAGATCTGGATAGAAACTTTCGATCCATTTCCAGTAATTCCGCCTTTTCTCTGATCAATTTCAGCATATCTGTAGCCGGCAATTCATCTAAACCATTGGCTTTTCTATTCGCATTAATGGCTGTTTTGATGAAGTTTGTTGTTGTTACACCGGGTATCTCAACGGGATACTGAAATGATAAAAACACACCCTTGTGCGCTCTTTCATCAGGAGATAAGTCTAATATGCTTTCCCCGTTGAATAAAATATCGCCCTCAAAAACTTCAAAACTTTCATTTCCGGCAATCACTGCAGAAAGCGTACTTTTCCCAGATCCGTTGGGACCCATAATGGCATGAACTTCACCTGCATTGATCGTTAAATCTATTCCTTTTAAAATTTCCTTATCACCGATTCCGGCATGTAAATTCTTTATTTCTAACATGTTATTTTATTTCAATATTAATTATCCTACTGAACCTTCAAGAGATATTTCTAATAATTTTTGTGCCTCTACAGCAAATTCCATGGGTAGTTTGTTGAGCACCTCTTTGCTAAAACCATTAACAATTAAAGCAATGGCTTTTTCGGTATCGATACCGCGCTGATTGCAATAAAAAAGTTGATCTTCACCGATCTTACTTGTAGTGGCTTCATGTTCTACATGCGCTGTCTTATTCTTCGCTTCTATATAAGGGAAAGTGTGTGCACCACAATTATTTCCCATTAAAAGTGAATCGCATTGTGAGAAATTTCTGGCATTTTCCGCTCTTGAATTAATTTGTACTAATCCACGATAAGAATTTTGAGATTTCCCTGCCGAAATACCTTTCGATATAATAGTGCTTTTGGTGTTTTTACCCAAATGGATCATTTTTGTCCCGGTATCGGCTTGTTGGAAATGGTTGGTCACGGCTATGGAATAAAATTCTCCTACCGAGTTATCTCCTTTTAAAATACAACTAGGATATTTCCAGGTAATGGCACTTCCGGTTTCTACTTGTGTCCATGAAATTTTAGCACGGTCATGACAAATTCCTCGTTTGGTCACAAAATTGTAAACACCACCTTTCCCTTCATGATCTCCTGGAAACCAGTTCTGTACAGTTGAGTACTTGATCTCTGCATCATCTAAGGCAATCAATTCAACAACTGCTGCATGCAATTGATTTTCATCTCTTGAAGGAGCAGTACATCCCTCCAAATAACTTACATAACTACCTTTATCTGCTATTACTAAAGTTCTTTCAAACTGACCTGTTCCTCCTTCATTTATTCTAAAATAGGTGGAAAGTTCCATTGGGCATTTTACCCCTTTTGGGATATAGCAAAAAGAACCATCAGTAAATACGGCAGAATTTAATGCGGCATAGAAATTATCTGTTTTCGGCACAACGGTTCCCATATATTTTTTGACCAATTCGGGATGTTTTTGAATTGCCTCCGAAATTGAGCAAAAAATAATTCCCTTTTCAGCCAAAGTTTCTTTGAAGGTTGTGGCAACTGAGACAGAATCAACAACGATGTCCATGGCAACACCCGTTAGCTTTTTTTGTTCGTCAATAGAAATTCCGAGCTTTTTAAATGTTTTGAGCAGTTCCGGGTCGACCTCATCTAAACTGTTTAATGTTTTTTTTGGTTTTGGCGCCGAAAAATAGCTAATTGCCTGGAAATCGGGTTTCTTATACTTAATGTTTGCCCATTCCGGCTCTTCCATCGTTTGCCAAAAACGAAATGCTTCCAAACGCCAGTCGGTCATCCAGGTTGGTTCGTTCTTTTTGGCAGAAATAGCTCTGATAACATCTTCACTAAGCCCTTTTGCAAAAGTATCTGACTCGACAGCAGTATAAAAACCGTATTCGTAATCTTTGGTTTCGAGTTCTTTTTTTAAATCGTCTTCAGTGTATTTATTCATATCTTAATTACTAAGATTTATATTTCTGCTTTATTTACAGAGAAAAACTCTCTCCACAACCACAAGTTCTTTGAGCATTCGGATTTTTAAATACAAATCCGGTTCCGTTTAAACCACCAGAATAGTCTAGAGTAGTTCCTACCAAATAAAGAAAGCTTTTTTTGTCAACAATAATCTTCACTCCGTTATCTTCAAACACTTTATCTCCTTCATGGGTTTGGTTATCAAATTTTAGTTCGTAAGATAATCCTGAGCAACCACCACTCTTCACACCTACACGCACAAAATCCTTTTTGGCGTCAAAACCATCTTCTTGCATCAGATCGATTACTTTTTTCTTTGCAATTTCTGTCACTTGTACCATAGTAAGTAGAATTATTCTAAATAAGTGCAAATATAAGGCAAAATCTACAATTGCGATAAATTTTAAAAAAAGTATGCTTATAACACAATAAAAAATATTTATCGCTGACAAAAAGTTTATGCAATAAAGTAAAAATACGCTCGTTTCGGTTATTAACAATTTTACAGGATTGTTAACAACTTTTTAAGAAAAGCTATAATTCCATCAAAATCAATCAAAAAAGCATCTCTAAAAAGTGAATTAACAAACTGAATAACAATAACATAAATAAAATGAAAGCCGTAAGCCCTCAATCGGTTAGCAGAATGAGAACAGAAATACCTGTTACAACGAATAAGTTGTGGCGGGATATGTTGGTTTATGGAAGCAATAACAATTAACCAAAATTGTATG
>CAZWAN010000030.1:0-29077 GCA_964631875.1 uncultured Flavobacteriaceae bacterium | reverse complement strand
GAATTGGTAAAGCAACGGCAGAAATTTTTTCAAAGAATCGCTGGAATTTAATTATCACAGGAAGAAGAAAGGAGAGATTAAAAGATCTTCAAAAAGAGTTAAAGGTAAAGTATAAAAATGAAGTGGATATATTGACCTTCGACGTAAGGAACTCAAAGGAAGTAGAAAGGGAAATAAGCGCTCTCCATCAAAAATTAAAAGATATAGACCTTTTGGTCAATAATGCAGGACTAGCCTCAGGATTGGATAAAATACAAGATGGAGATATTGAGGATTGGGACACCATGATCGATACGAACATCAAAGGTTTGCTCTATGTAACCAAACAAATAGTACCCTATTTTATCCAAAAAGGAAGAGGACAAATTATCAATGTTGCTTCAACCGCTGCCAAAGTAGTTTACGAAAAAGGTAATGTGTATTGTGCCACCAAATTTGCGGTGGATGCCTTGAGTAAATCCATGCGGATTGATTTATTGCCTCATGGGATAAAAGTAACTCAGGTTTCTCCCGGTGCCGCCGAAACTGAGTTTTCTGTAGTTCGTTTTAAAGGAGATAAAGATTTGGCCAAAAAAACCTACGCCGGATTTCAACCACTAACGGGAGAAGATGTAGCTTCTGCGATTTATTATACCGCAACTTTGCCTGACCACGTTTGTATTAATGAATTAGAGATAACAGCGTTGGCACAGGCCAATAGCACCCATGTTTTCAGAAATTAGGACCGGATAAATTTTAAAGCCTATCAGATTTATCCCAACTATTTTTAGACCGAATATTCTTGTACAGTTTTATTCCGGCCATCAAAATAATTGATAAGCCGAGTATACCCCCTACGCCATAAATCCAGCTGACAGCACTTTTTAATACAACCAAGAAGACACAAGCAAAAAGTATGACCGTAGCTACCTCATTCCATATCCTCAATTTATTACCACTTACTTTAAGCTCGTCTTTTTCCATTTGATTGAGCATTACCTGACAGGAATAATGATAGGCGTATAAGGCGACCACAAATCCCAATTTAACCAGCATCCAATTTTGTGTAAGCCAGGTGGGATTTAAAATTAACAACCAAATAGCAAAAAGGGTAGAAAGCACTGCAGAAGGCCAGGTAATAATATACCAGAGTCTTTTGCTCATTAAAAAATATTGATCTTTCAAAATTCTTTGCTCGGGCTGCGGTTTATCATCCGATTCTTTAAAATAGATAAACAGCCTGATGATATAAAACAAACCGGCAAACCAGGTTGTAATAAAAATAATATGAAGTGCTTTAACGTATAAATATTCCATCATCCATTATTTTTTCCAATCCAGAATCCAGTTGTGAACAACATCTACCCATCGGTCATCATCATTAAGGCACTCAATATGTTTAAAATCGGTGCCTCCTTCTTCTAAAAACTCATTTTTACCTTCCATCGCAATTTCCTCAAGGGTCTCCAGGCAATCAGTAACAAAGGAGGGTGTAATAACCGCCAATTTCTTTACTCCTTTTTCTGCAAGTGCTTTTAACTCGAAATCGGTATAAGGTTTTAGCCAAGGATCTCTTAATAATCTAGACTGAAAAGAATTACTGTATTTGCCTTCTTCTAATTGCAAACTTTTTGCAATTTCTTTAGTTGTTTCAAAACATTGATGGCGGTAACATGTTTCATGTGCTACTGATTTTTTTTCACAACAAGATCCATCTAACTTGCAATGACTATTGGTTGTATCACTTTTATAGATATGTCTTTCAGGTATACCGTGGTAAGAGAACAGTATATGGTCGAAATCATGTCCGTTCAATTGATCTTTAATAGAATCGGACATGGCTTTGATATAATTTTTTTCATTGTAAAAGGCAGGAAAAACAGTGAGCTTTTTTGTTGGGTATTTTTCTTTGATCAACTCTTCTGTTTTGATAACAACGGTTTCAAAAGATGACATCGCATAATGAGGATACAGAGGGATTAATAAAATTTCGTCCACATCCGCCTCATTTAACCGGTTCAAAGCTTTTTCTATAGACATAGACCCGTACCTCATGCCCAGCGCCATAGGAATATCTATTTTCTTTTTTAACTTTTCAAAAAAGCGTTCAGATAATACGACAAGTGGTGAGCCTTCTTTCCACCAAATTTTTTGATAAGCCGCTGAGGTCTTTTTTGGTCTCACATTTAAAATAATCCCCTTTACCAATAATAACCTTTTCAAATAAGGCATATCGATGACCCGTTCATCCATTAAAAATTCCCCTAAATATTTTTTTACATCTCTTATGCTCGTTGAATCGGGCGAGCCTAAATTAACGAGTAATACACCTTTTTTATTCACAGTTTAAAATGTTATTTTGGTTACAAAGATAGATTTTTATATCGTTATTTTTTTAGTTAATGTCTTGTAAATATTGACTTTTGTCATGTTTTCTTTCGGTATTTTTTTTTTTAAAATCGATATCAAACGCTATAATATGTAGTAATTTAGCAAGGTAATTAATTGATAACTAGAATAATTTAAATGCTTTGAATATCAGTTAATTTGAGCAAAAAGTATAGAATTTAAATGATTTTATGGACAGTTTTTTGAAAGGAAACAACTTTTATGCAATTGGTCTGAGCTACAAAAAGGCCGATGTTACGGTTCGCAGCAAATTTAGTCTATCAAAAGAACAACAAATTTCTTTGTTGGAAGAGGCTAGAATTGCTGGTTTTGAAGAGTTGATGGTCATCTCTACTTGCAACAGAACCGAGATAATTGGTTTTGCAAAACATCCTTATGAGCTTATTTCTCAGCTATGCAAATACAGTGAAGGTTCTGTAGATGAATTTGCTCGCTATTCTTTTGTTTATAAAAATATGGAAGCCGCTGAGCATTTTATTTCTGTGGCTACCGGATTAGATAGTCAGATTTTAGGCGACTATGAAATTGTAAATCAATTGAAAAGCGCTTATGATATTGCCAAAAATGCGGGTACTATGAGCGCTTATTTGGAGCGTTTATACAATACGGCATTACAGGCAAGTAAAGAGGTGAAAAATAGAACAGAGCTAAGTAGTGGAACTACAACAGTTTCTTATGCTACCGTACAATATATCAAAGAACGTGCAGAAAAATATCCAAATCCTAAAATACTTCTTTTTGGTTTAGGTGAAATAGGCGAAAACACGGCTAAAGGCTTGAAAAATCACTTAGAATACAAGCGTCTTACAGTGATCAATAGAACCATTGAAAAGTCTCATATTTTGAGTAAAAACTTAGGGGTAGATGTTGCGCGTATCGAAAATCTGGAAGATGAAATAAAAAAGGCTGACGTGATTATCGTGGCAACAGGAGCACAGTTTCATACGGTTAAATCATCAATGTTCGATCCTGATAAAAAACAATTGATTATCGATCTGTCAATCCCCAATAATGTGGATCAAAAAATAAGGGAGTTTGATAATAAGCGCGTTGTTGATGTGGATAAATTATCAGCAAAGACGAAATCAACTTTCGAAAACAGAAAACTTCAGATTCCAAAGGTATTAGAGATCATTCAGAAGTATAAAGATGAATTTTATAGTTGGGTCTCTTTTAGAAAGAGTTCACCTGCCTTGAACTCATTAAAAATCTCACTTGAAAATATTCAAAAGGATGCAATTGCAATCAATCAGAAAAAATTTGATCAATTCAGTCCAAGCGAAATAGAAGAAGTAACTACAACAATGATCAATAAAATCATCTCAAAATTTGCCTCACACATGCGTGAACACAATGGTCAGGCTGATTTGAGTATTCAGGTAATTGAGCAGGTTTTCAAATAATTTGCTGCAAATATCCCATGAAAAAAATTGTTAGGATAGGAACAAGATCAAGTGAGTTAGCTTTATGGCAAGCCCATTTGGTTCAGGAAAGGCTTGCCAAGTTGCAAATAGCTTCACAGATTGTTGAGGTATCTTCCAAAGGGGATGAAATTCTAGATAAGCCTTTACATCAAATTGGTGGTATAGGACTGTTTACCAAATCTTTAGACGAGGCACTTTTACAAGGTAAAATCGATATCGCCGTACATTCAATGAAAGATGTCCCCACTGATCTTCCTCAGGGAATTGTGCAGGTGGCAACCATGGAGAGAGGTCCGGTACAGGACATATTAGTTCTTAATAAGGAAATTAGCGAGATGCCTAAAGAAAAGGATCTTATCATTGCTACAGGAAGTTTGAGGAGAAAGGCTCAATGGTTAAAGAAATATCCACAATACAAAGTAGTTGACCTTAGAGGAAATGTAAATACCCGTTTGAGAAAACTTTTTGAAAGTAATTGGCAAGGTGCGGTTTTTGCGGAAGCAGGATTAAAAAGAATAAATTTACTACCTGAAAATTTTCGAGTTCTAGATTGGATGATACCTGCACCGGCTCAGGGTGCAGTTGTGGTTGTGGCGATGGATACAGATGCAGATTTTCTTTTGGAAATAGGGCAATTAAATTGCAGTAACACAGAAAAAGCTACCTATATAGAGCGCGCCTTTATGAAAACACTTGAAGGCGGTTGTACAGCCCCTATCGGGGCATATGCCAAAATTGAGCAGGAAAGAATATTTTTTGATGGTATTTTGATAGATTTAGACGGGAGTGAAAGTCTTGAAATACACGAATCAGAAGATCTAAAAAATTGGAAGAATTTTGGGAAAGATTGTGCCTTGAAGTTACTAAATTCGGGCGGAACTATGTTAATGAAAAAAATCAAATCTCAAATGTCTAGTTAAAAAAACGTGAATAAGAAATCTATTCTCATAACAAAATTACTTTCAAACGTTCAAAAGATAAAATTGACAAATTTCGATTTAGTTGAACAAGAATTGATACGGATTGATTTGAAAGATGATATTCAATCCCTTGAGATAGCTGATCATGTTGTTTTTTCAAGTAGAAATGCTGTAAGGGCTATAGAAAAAAATGGTTTATTAAGGTCTTTGCTTAAGGCAAAAATTTATTGTGTTGGTGAAAAAACCGCAGAACTATTGGAGCAATTCGATCTAAATGTTGAATTTATCGCTGATAATGCCTTTGATCTAGCTAATTTTTTGATTTTGGCTAAACCGAATAAGGTCACTTTTTTTTGTGGAAATCTAAGGAGGGAAGAATTACCTGTATTATTGGCAGAAAATGGTATTTCCGTTGAGGAGCATATTGTCTATGAAACGACCTTGTTAAATCCTGAATTCTCTCAAAAATTTGATGGAATTTTGTTTTTCAGTCCTTCAGGAGTGAGAAGTTTTTGCAAAAAAAATAAACCGGATGGTGTTGCATTCTGTTTGGGAAATACCACAGCCATTTCGGCAACCGATTATTTTGAAGAGGTTTTTGTGGGGGAGGAACAATCTATTGAAGGTTTGATCAAAACATTAAACGAAAATTATGGCTATGCATAGAACCAGAAGACTCAGGAAAACTGAAAATATCAGAAGATTGGTACGTGAGAACAGGCTAAGTGTTGATAATTTCATTTATCCTTTGTTTATTGAAGAAGGAGAAAATATTTATACTGAAATCTCTTCCATGCCGGGTGTTTTTCGCTATTCTTTGGATAAGTTAGAAAAAGAATTGATTGAAGTGACATCACTTAATATACCGGCGGTGATTTTATTTGGGATTCCGAGTAATAAGGATGAAGTTGGAAGTGAAACATGGAATGATCATGGTATTATTCAAAGAACCATTCGTTACATCAAGAAAAATTTCCCCGATTTATATGTGATTACCGATGTTTGCTTTTGTGAATACACAAGCCACGGACATTGTGGTATAATTGAAAATGGCGATGTAGTAAACGATGCGACGCTCATTAACTTAGAAAAACAGGTAATCTCACATGCCAAGGCGGGGGCCGATATGGTTGCGCCATCAGGAATGATGGATGGAATGATTCAGGCGATTCGCAAAGCATTAGATCAAGGAGGTTTTTACAATTTACCCATTATGTCTTATGCTATAAAATATGCTTCTGCTTTTTATGGCCCCTTTAGAGATGCCGCTGATTCTGCACCGAGTTTTGGTGATCGCCGCACTTATCAAATGGATCCTTCCAATAGGTTGGAAGGCATGATAGAAGCAGAATTTGATGAAGAAGAGGGAGCAGATATTTTAATGGTGAAACCGGCTCTGTCTTATTTAGACATTATTAGAGATCTCAAAAATCATTCGAAAAAACCTGTTGCCTGCTATAATGTAAGCGGCGAATATGCCATGGTTAAGGCCGCGGCAGAAAAGGGTTGGATTGATGGAGATCGCGTAATGATGGAGAGTTTGCTATCTATGAAGAGAGCAGGTGCAGATTTGATCATTACCTATTTTGCAAAAGATGCGGCTAAATTGTTAAATAAAAAAGCGTAGAAAATGTCGATTAGAAAATTTAATAAGTCTGAAGAATTATACGAAAGAGGACAAGTTCATTTGGTCGGTGCAGTAAACTCACCTGTTCGAGCATTTAAATCTGTTGGCGGATCACCTTTATTCATTTCAAGTGCAAATGGGAGCAAAATCATTGATGCAGATGACAATGTATATATCGATTTAGTGCTTTCTTATGGCCCAATGATTTTAGGACATCGGTTTCCGAGTGTTGAAAAAGCCATTAAAAAAGCGCTTAGACATGGTTATTCATTTGGTGCTTCCAGTAAGGGAGAGTTGAAATTAGCAAAAATAATATGTTCGGCTTTTGATTCAATGGACAAAATCAGGTTTGTCAATTCGGGAACGGAGGCTGTTTTTAGCGCAATTCGTTTGGCGAGGGCATTTACGGGCAAAGATCAAATCATTAAATTTTCCGGAGGGTATCATGGTCATGCGGATTCCTTACTTGTTGCTGCAGGTTCCGGTTTGGCCACTTTGAGCTTACCGGGAAGTAAAGGAGTTCCTGAAGATGCTGTTAAGAATACATTGGTGGCAGAATACAATCAGATTGATACGGTCAAAAAACATATAAAATCAAATCACAATATAGCTGCAATCATTATTGAACCCATTCCGGGGAATATGGGTGTGGTTTTACCTGAAAAGGATTTTATTGAAGGACTCAATCATTTAGCAAAAGAGAATGGTATTCTCATAATTGCCGATGAGGTGATGTCTGGCTTTAGATCAAAGTTTGGCGGAGCTCAGGATTTGATCGGTTTGAATGCAGATATAACTTGCCTGGGGAAAGTAATTGGAGGAGGTTTTCCAGTTGGTGCATACGGCGCTAGAAATGAGATCATGGAAATGGTTGCGCCAATCGGGCCGGTTTATCAAGCGGGAACATTGTCTGGAAATCCAATAGCTATGGCAGCAGGGATAGCGACTTTATCAGAATTAAAAAAACAAAATCCATATAAAAAATTTAACAAGATTGCTTCGAAAATAGAGAAGACATTTATAAAAGCATCTGCAGAATTTGATATTCCGGTTCAAGTGAATCGCTTCGGGTCAATGATCAATCCTTTTTTTACAAAAGATCCGGTGACAGATTTTCCAACAGCGCAAAAGTCAGATACTGAACTATTTAAAATCTTCTTTTGGGAAATGATTCAGCAAGGATTATTTATTCCACCCTCGCAATTTGAATCTTGGTTTTTGTGTAGTTCATTGAGTAAAGATGAAGTAAAGAATATAACTTCCGGTATTCGTGAATCTGTAAAGAAAGTTTCAGAAACTTTAAAGGTTTCTAATTAATCATTAAATCAATCAAGTGAATAAGATAAAAAACGATTTATTTCTGAGGGCACTTAAACAAGAAGTTGTGTCCAGACCACCTGTTTGGATGATGCGGCAGGCAGGGAGATATTTACCCGAATTTAGAGCTTTACGCGATAAATACGATTTCTTTACGCGCTGTCAAACACCTGAATTGGCTGCTGAAATTACTGTTCAACCTATCAGAAGGTATGGCATGGATGCAGCGATTTTGTTTTCAGACATATTGGTTATCCCACAGGCTTTAGGGATTGAAGTTCAAATGAAAAAGGACTTCGGACCCTATTTACCGAAAACAATTCGCAGTCAGAAGGAGGTGGATACTATACAAATACCCGATGTATATGAAAGTTTGGGTTATGTGATGGATGCCATAAAATTGACCAAAGAAATGTTGAATGACGAAATTCCCTTGATTGGTTTTGCCGGTTCTCCATGGACTATCTTATGCTATTGTGTAGAAGGTAAGGGGTCTAAATCTTTTGACAAAGCGAAAGAATTTTGTTTTACACAGCCTGAAGCGGCTCATAACCTGTTGCAAAAAATTACAGATCTCACGATACTCTATTTGATCGAAAAAGTAAAATCGGGTGTGAATGCTGTTCAGGTATTTGATTCTTGGGGAGGTATGTTATCTCCTGCAGATTATCAGGTATTTTCATGGCAATACATCAATCAAATTGTTGAAGCCTTAAAAGATTATGCGCCGGTTATTGCATTTGGAAAAGGCTGTTGGTTTGCGCTGGAAACCATGGCTCAATCTAATGTTTCTGCACTTGGCGTTGATTGGACGATCACACCAGAACTTGCCCGAAAATTCACAAATAATAAAGTAACGCTCCAGGGAAATTTTGACCCGTCAAGATTATTATCCCCACCAGCCGAAATAAAGAAATTGGTTCATCAAATGATTGACCAATTCGGTAAAGATAAATATATCGTAAATTTGGGTCATGGCATTTTGCCTAACATCCCACTTGAAAACACTCAGGCTTTTATTGATGCCGTAAAAGAATATTCGTGATGAATTCTGATTTAATACAAAAATATAACATTCCAGGTCCGCGTTACACCAGTTATCCAACGGTACCTTTTTGGGATAAAGAAGGGATTGCAATAGAAGATTGGAAAAATTCTGTGGTGAAGGCATTTAAAGAAAGCAATCAAACAGAGGGCATCAGTTTGTATATACATTTACCTTTTTGTGAAAGTTTGTGCACATTTTGTGCTTGCCATAAGAAAATTACAAAGCAACATGGTGTTGAAGAACCCTATATTGCTACTTTGTTAAAAGAATGGGAATTATACTGTGAGCTTTTTGATGAAAAGCCCAGAATAAAAGAAATCCATTTGGGAGGCGGCACACCAACTTTTTTTTCTATTGAGAACCTGACAGAATTAATTGAAGGAATTCTTTCTAAGGCAAAGGTATGCGATGATTTTGAATTTAGTTATGAAGGACATCCCAATCATACAAGTGAGGCCCAATTGGAGGGTTTATTTAATTTGGGTTTCAAGCGGAACAGTTTTGGAATTCAAGATTATGATCCTATTGTTCAAAAAGCCATTAATAGAATACAAAGTTTTGAACAAGTCAAGGAAGTTCATGAATTGTCGAAAAAAATTGGATATCAATCCATAAGTCACGATCTGGTTTTTGGCTTACCCTTTCAGCATGAACACAGTATCAGAAATACCATTGAGAGGACAGTGGCTTTAAAACCCGATAGAATTGCCTACTATAGCTATGCTCATGTGCCATGGATTAAAGGCGTAGGACAGAGAGGGTTTGATGAAAGTGATTTGCCCCAAGACAAAGAAAAAAGATATTTATACGAGTTGGGTAAACAATTGTTTTTTGACAATGGGTATGTAGAGATTGGTATGGATCATTTCGCTTTGCCAACCGATAGTTTGTACAAAGCCATGGTAAATAAAAAACTTCACAGGAATTTCATGGGTTATACTGCCGGAAAAACGGCACTCATGGTCGGGCTGGGAATGTCTTCCATTAGTGATTCCTGGTATGCCTTTGCACAAAATGAAAAAAGCGTTTCAGCCTATACACAAAGAGTGGAAGAAGGAAAATTGCCAATTTTCAGAGGACATTTGCTTACCGACGAAGACCTTGTTATTAGAAAAAGTATTTTGGATCTCATGTGTCATCTTGAAACAAATTGGCACCCTGCACTTTCTGAAAAAACCAAAGATGGGATTAAAAACAGGTTACAGAGTCTGGTTGAAGACGAATTGTTGGTGTATACAGATCAGGGAGTTTCAGTCAAAGAAGAAGGGCGCATGTTTGTGAGAAATATATGTATGGCTTTCGATTTGAGGTTGATAGAAAATAAACCTGAAACCCGAATTTTTTCAATGACCATTTAGAATTTCGCCTGCAATTTTTGCTATAAACATCGATTTCAGAAAATCTATACTTGAGGAAATCGAATGTAATTAATTTTATAAATTTGTGCTCAAATCTTTCTTGATATGTCGAAGTTTGAATTAAAATTGCCCAAAATGGGAGAAAGTGTTGCTGAGGCAACAATTACTTCATGGTTAAAGGAGGTTGGGGAATCCATTTCTTTAGATGAACCTGTGGTAGAAATAGCCACAGACAAAGTAGATTCGGAGGTGCCAAGCGAGGTTGAGGGGGTGCTCATAGAAAGACTTTTTAATGTTGATGATGTCGTAAAAGTTGGAGAAACTATTGCGGTGATTGAGATTGGTGGAGAAGGAGAAAAACCTGTGGTTAGAAGTGAAAAACAGATTGAAGAAGTTCTTGAACCCACTGCTGAGAAAATAGAAAGGGAAATTCAAGAAGTTAAGGAGTCAATTCAGTTTAGTAATTCTTCAGGCAAATTTTATTCTCCTCTTGTAAAGAATATTGCAAGAGCGGAAAATATTTCAATGGAAGAACTTGAGGCCATTGTTGGTACGGGTAAAGATGAGAGAGTAACGAAAACTGATATTCTTGCCTATATTGAAAATCGGAATAAAGCGGTCAAGCCAGAAAGCACAAAAGTTGTTTCGAGTCCCGAGCCGTTAAAAGAAAAACCGGCTGTAATGCAGCAAGTTACTTTTTCTGGAAGTGATCAAGTGATTGAAATGACCAGAATGGGCAAATTAATTGCCAAGCATATGGTAGAGTCTAAGCAGACCTCTGCACACGTTCAAAGTTTTGTTGAGGTTGATGTTACTAACATCGTTAAATGGCGAGAAAAAGTAAAAGATGCATTCTTTAAGCGTGAAGGCGAAAAAATAACCTATACACCAGTTTTTATGCAGGCTGTTGCTAAAGCCTTGAAAGATTTTCCTATGATGAATATATCGGTAGACGGAGATAAGATTATCCAAAAGAAAAATATCAATCTAGGGATGGCCGCCGCCCTTCCTGATGGGAATCTTATTGTGCCCGTAATTAAGAATGCAGATACTTTAAGTTTGATCGGAATGACCAAAGTGGTGAATGATCTTGCCATTCGTTCAAGAAGTGGAAAGCTCAATCCCGATGACATCCAGGGAGGTACCTATACCGTAACCAATGTGGGTACTTTTGGAAGTATCATGGGGACACCGATCATTAATCAGCCTCAAGTGGGAATTTTGGCTTTGGGGTCGATCAGAAAATTACCTTCTGTTATTGAGACCCCGGATGGTGATTTCATCGGAATACGTCACAAAATGATCATTTCTCATTCTTATGATCACCGCGTTGTAAATGGTGCTTTAGGAAGCATGTTTGCGAGAAAGGTGGCCGACTATCTAGAAGATTGGGATGCCAACGCAGATTTTTAAAAAAGACTAAATGAACTTAAAACTCGAAAGACCACTGGTATTTTTTGATTTAGAAACTACCGGTGTTCAGATCGCCTCAGATAGAATTGTAGAAATTTCTATATTAAAAGTATATCCAAATGGAAATAAGGAGAGCAGAACTTGGCTGGTAAATCCTGAAATGAAAATTCCACAGCAATCTATTGATATTCATGGAATTACGGATGAGAAAGTAGCCAATGAACCTAAATTCATGGAAATTGCTCCTGAGATCAGCAAAATTTTGGAAGGAGCAGATCTTGCGGGATTTAATTCAACTCGTTTTGATATTCCCCTTTTAGCGGAGGAAATGTTGAGAGCGGGTATCAATTTTGATATGGATGGTAAAAAGGCTGTAGATGTTCAGGTTATTTTTCACAAAAAGGAACCTCGAAATCTCGCTGCAGGCTATTCGTTTTATTGTGGTAAATCACTTGAAAACGCTCATTCGGCCAAGGCTGATACCCAAGCCACTTATGAAATTTTAGTAGCTCAGGTAGATAAATACGAGGACATTGAGAATTCAGTAGATTTTTTAAGTGAGTTTTCAACCCAACGAGAAAGAGCGGATTTTGCGGGTTTCGTCATGTTTAATGATAAGAATGAGGAGATACTTACCTTTGGGAAACACAAAGGAAAGACTGTGGAAGAAGTATTTAAAGGTGATCCCGGCTATTACAGTTGGATACAAAATGCTGATTTTCCGTTGTATACCAAGAAAATCCTTAAGAACATAAAAGAGCGTATGGCGAACAATACACAAAGATATACGCTAGACGATTTGAAGAATAAATTTAAAAAGATATAATATGTTGGTGCAATTCGATCAGTTATCAGAAACCTCAAGAGTTTGGGTCTATCAGTCTAGTCGGGCTCTGACAGAGAATGAGGTGGAAGAAATCAGCAAAGAACTTGAAGCTTTTATTAGGCAATGGAAAAGGCACGGAGATGATCTAAAAGCTTCATTTCAGATAAAATACAATCACTTCATTATTCTTTCTGTAGACGAGTCTTATATTCCCGTTTCAGGTTGTTCTATAGATGCATCTATGCACTTAATTAAGCAACTTGAACAAAAGTATCGAATAGAATTGCTCAATAAAATGAAAACTGCTTTTAGGTCAGGTGAACATATCAATATAGTTTCTCTTGCCGATTTTAAGCAATTTGCATCGGAGCAAAAGGTAAACCCTAACACCATTGTCTTCAATAATATGGTTGGTACGAAAAAGGAATTAGAGTCGACCTGGGAAATTGAAGGCGGAAAAAGTTGGCATAGTCGTTTTTTCAACTGACAATTTTTATATTTGGAATTTATTTGAGACAAACTATCTCACAATTTTCTTTAAACTTTAAATATTTTCCAATGTTCAAAAAATTATTGATATTCTTTTTTTTATTGGCACTCGTCAATGCATGGGGGCAAAAGGATCCACTTATTACCAAGGATAGCATCAGTCAATCAAAATGGGTCGACAGCATCATGAATAACATGAGTGTCGATCAGAAGATTGGTCAACTTTTTATGGTGGCAGCCTATTCCAATAGAGATCAGCGTCATGTTGACGAGATTGAAAACCTTGTAAAGAAATATCAAATAGGTGGAATAATATTTTTTCAGGGAACGGTTGAGGGCCATGCAAAATTGATCAATCAATACCAAGCTTCTGCTAAAGTGCCTATGTTAATTGGAATTGACGCAGAATGGGGATTACATATGCGTTTACCTGAAGTCACTCGTTTTCCTTATAACATGCCCTTGGGTGCCATAAAAAATAATCGTTTGATTGAAGAATACGGAAGAAGTGTCGGTCATCAACTCAAACGTCTAGGAATGCACATAAATTTTGCGCCCAGTGTAGATATAAATACTAATCCTGCCAATCCAATTATCGGAAATAGGTCTTATGGTGTAGATAAATACAATGTCGCTTTAAAGGCAGAAAGTTTTTTAAAGGGATTGCAAGGCGAAGGAATTTTGGCCAGTGCTAAGCATTTTCCTGGTCATGGTGATACGGCACAAGATTCACACAAAACTTTACCAACTATTGATTTTGATATGGAAAGGTTAGATTCTGTTGAACTATTTCCTTATAAATATCTAATAGACAGGGGACTGACCGGAGTTATGGTCGCACATTTAAACGTGCCTGCCATTGAATCGACAAGCGGTATACCCACCTCAATCTCAAAGTTAGCCATAACCGATTTACTCAAGACTAAATTGAATTTTCAGGGATTGATTTACACGGATGCTCTCAATATGAAAGGGGCCGCGAATTTTGCAAAACCCGGTGAAATTGATTTAGCTGCTTTTTTAGCCGGGAATGACGTCCTTGTATTCTCAGAAAATGTAGGGAACGCACACCAACTAATTAAAAAGGCTTTGTTAGAAAAGAAATTTGACGAAGAACGCCTAAATTATTCTGTACGAAAAATTTTAAAAGCAAAGTATTGGGCAGGACTAAATCACTATCAACCTGTAGATTTGAATGGACTGACTAAGGATTTGACCAACGTTCAAGATGAATTACTCATGAGGAAATTGGTAGGTAACGCAATCACTGCTGTTAAAAATGACCATGATATTTTACCTATAAGCAATCTTGATAACAATAAAATAGCCTATGTCAAGTTGGGTGAATATGAAAATGGAACTTTTATTTCTCGGTTAAAGGACTATACCAATGTTGATGTTATTTCTGGAAAAACGATCGATGTGATATTGGATAAGCTCAAATCTTATCAAACGGTTATTTTAGGTTTTCATACCAATGGCGCAAGTGCCTATTCCAATTATAAATTTAGTGAAACTGACCTTCATTGGATTCAGGAAATTGCAAGAAATCATAAGGTGATTCTAGATGTATTTGCTAGCCCTTATAGTTTATTACAACTAAAATCCACGGATAATATTGAAGCGATTATTATTTCTTATCAAAATATTCCAATTTTTCAAGATTTGTCGGCACAAATGATCTTTGGTGCTATGGATTTCAAAGGGAAATTACCGGTTCAAATTAGCAATGAATTCGGGTATGGAACCGGAATGGAGATTTCTCAAATTCAGCGTTTGGGATATTCGATACCTGAAGAGGTTTGTTTGGATTCGGAAAAATTGGCAAGAATTGATTCCATTGCCAAGGTGGTGGTGGAGGATGAAATGGCTCCTGGACTTCAGGTGTTAGTGGCAAAAGAAGGGAAGGTTGTCTATCGCAAAAGTTTCGGATTTTACACTTATGAAAAAGAGCAGGCGGTAACGAACGAAAGCATTTATGATCTTGCCTCCGTTACAAAGATTTTAGCTGCCCTCCCAATGATTATGAAGGCGGAGGAAGAAGGAAAATTTACCTTGGATTCAAAGCTGGGTCAAATTATTCCTGCTTTAAAAGGAAGTAATAAGGAGGATGTAACCGTAAAAGAGGTTTTGTCGCATTACGGAAAGCTTAAACCTTATATTACTTTTTATTCGGCCACTCTCGACCCTGTTACGAATAAGCCACTTGAAACCTATTTTAAAACACAACCCGGAGGTTTATACAATGTGAAGGTTGCAGATCATATGTATTTGCGAAACGATTACTACGAACAAATTTTTAAGGAGATTGTCGAGGCACCTCAGAACAGAACACTTACTTATAAATACAGTGATCTACCCTTTCACTTGTTCAAAGATTACCTTGAAAAGACATATAATAAGCCACTTGATGTCTTAGTGGATGAAAATTTTTATGCCAATATCGGTGCACAAACATTGACATACAATCCTTTAAATAAGTTTCAGAAAAATCAGATTGTTCCAACAGAAGACGATCAGTTTTTTCGTTACCAATTATTACAGGGAACTGTTCACGATGAGGGTGCGGCTATGCTGGGAGGTGTAAGCGGGAATGCCGGTTTGTTTGGAAATTCGAATGATGTAGCTAAAATGATGCAAATGTATCTTCAGAATGGTTATTATGGCGGGAAAAGTTACTTGAAGGCCGAAACCCTTGAAAAATTTAACCACAGGTATTTTCAGAATAAAGGGAATAGAAGGGGATTAGGATTTGATAAGCCTCAATTAGATGAGCGTGAAAAAGCTACTTGTGGTTGTGTTTCTATGCATAGTTTTGGACACAGTGGTTATACCGGAACGTATACTTTTGTGGATCCGGAAACGCAAATTGTTTACGTATTTCTATCTAACAGAGTATACCCCACAAGAGAGAATACCAAACTTGCTACTAATAATATAAGACCCGAAGTACAAAGGTTGATCCAGGAAGCGATAATTGAATAAATTAGTTTTTTGTTTTTACGTACAAGAGAGCAACTATAAAAGAAACAATTAAATAAATCCAGCCAATTTCACCACGAAAAAAATAACCCAGAATGATGGCTTGGATGATATAGGTAACAGGAAAAGCAGTAATGCCTATACTGTATTTGTAAGTTGCGATAAATTCAGCTTCATCTATTTCTTTTTCTTTCTTTTTCCAGAATAAAATAGGTAGGAAACTATTGATTTTAAATAATATTCCAAAAATATTGAATCTTTTCGCCTTTTTATGAGGTGTTAACTGCAAATCTCCGGTGGTCAATTTCCGATTAAATCTGACAGGGTCTAGAAATTCGTTCTCATCGATAATTGAAGTATCAAAATCAGGATCTTCAATATGACAAACAATCTTTTTTAAGGAGTCGGTGGCAGCTCTCGTCAATTCATTTGCTTGTACATTGGGATCTTCAAAGCGAAATTCATTCACCCAAATGGGAGGAGCATAAATCAGACTAACTTTGGAACCATATTTAGTAGGTGAACTATAGTTAATACCTACCGGAATAATCGCAATATCTAAGTCCGGATATTTCTCCAATGATCCAAAAACTACTCGGGTAAAACCTTTGCTCAGAGGTCGTACTTTTCTTTCTAAACTATGACTTCCTTCCGCAAATATTAAAAGAGCCAGATTTTCTTTGAGCAATGAAAAACTAAATTCAAATACGGCTTCATTTTTCTTCACTGTACTGAGTCCATCTCTTATTCTATAAACCGGCAGCATATTAGCAGATTTCATAAACCATTCGATCAATCCAGGTTTAAAAACAGCCGCACGTGTGAAAAAGTAAGTTGTCCTATGATTTGTGGTGGCAACTAACAGTGGATCAATAAGTGCGTTCGGATGATTTGAAACAAACATAATAGGTTTGTTCTTTGGAATATTTTCCGTGCCATTTATGATGATTTTTTTGAAGTAAAAGAAAAAGCCCAGTTGAGCATAGGTGCGCAGAAATAAATACCAGATACTTTTCATACTTTGGCAGTTTTCATGCTTTTTTCAGACCAGAAAAATGCGATCAATAAGCCTGAAACAATATCCCAGATCGCCCAAAAAGCTACCAATAAGGCCATTCCTCCTAAACCATCAAAAAAAGTAAAAACCAACATAAGTCCTAGTCCTGAATTTTGTATACCAGATTCTATACTGATTGTTTTTTGATCGATATAATCTAAGCCCCCAAATTTCGCCGATAAGAACCCTGTTGATAAAAGCAGTGCATTATGACCCAGTACAATAAATAAAACGAGATGGACATATTTTATAAAAATGTCAAAATTATTTAAGAAGGCGACGACTATAAAAGACAAAAATATAATGACAGAAATCGGTTTTAAGATTTTTGAAGCTTTCTTTGAGAATTGAGGTTTGTAGTGATTGATTAAAACTCCAAAGAAAAGCGGAATACCTAATATAAGAAGTACGAGTTTTGTCACTTCCAGTGGATTTAATGACACACTTTTAAGTATTTCTGCTGTTGGTCCATATAAATTGCCGTAAAGTGCAAAATTAAGAGGTGTCATTATAAGTGCCGCCAAGGTGGCAAATGCGGTAAGACTTACGGATAATGCAGTATTACCACCCGCCATTTTTGTCATAAAATTAGAAACATTACCTCCCGGACAAGCGGCAACCATCATAATTCCCAGCGCAATACTCGGTTCTGTTTGAATGATTATGATAAACAAGTAAGAGACTAAGGGGATTAAAATGAATTGTGTCACAATTCCAATGATCACAGGTTTAGGTGATTTAATCAGACTTGCGAAATCGGATACTTTAATATCAAGTGCCACACCGAACATCACCAATGCCAATGCAAAATTAACCAGCCAAAGATTGTCGGAATTAAAATTGATGCGTATGTCATCGATGTTCATCATCTACTCAATACAATGTTAATTGCTAAAGGCGTATGAAACTATATTAGCGCCCATTTTAAGTGCTTCAAGTCTTAATTCATTCGAATCATTATGAACTTCTTCATTTTCCCAACCATCGCTCAAATCTGATTCTAAATCATAAAAACAAACCAATCTACCTTCAAAGATCAACCCAAGACCTTTTGGTGGTTTGTTGTCATGTTCGTGTATTTTGGGTAATTGTTTAAAGTCGAATTTTTGATGATAAATAGGATGATTCATGGGCAGTTCAATAAAATCCAATTCGGGGAAGACCTTTTTCATTTCTCTTTTAAGAGCAAGGTCAATTCCATAATTATCTGAAACATGCAAAAAACCACCTGAACTCAAATAAGACCTCAAGTTTTCAGCAGCTTTGTCACTGAATAGAACATTTCCGTGTCCGGTCATGAATAAAATAGGGTAGATATAAAAATCATTTTTATTGGCATCAGCGGTACCTACTTTAGGATCTATTTTAGTCCATATATTTTCGTTGCAAAATTTAATTAAATTTGGAACCGCAGTGGGATTTGCATACCAATCTCCTCCTCCCTCATATTTAAGAACAGCTAATTGTTGGGCAGAAAGTCCAAAAGATAAAAAAATAACCACAAGAATGGTTATTGATTGAATTTGCTTATAAATCAAGTTTTTTATTTAATTAACTGTTTATTAATGAGATAGATTGACAAATAACAATACCTGCCGTTTCAGTTCTCAGGCGGTTTAATCCCAAAGATAAAGGTTTAAATTGATGTTGCAAAGCGAGTTCAATTTCGTTTGGACTAAAATCTCCTTCCGGACCGATTAATACATCGTAGGATTGGGTCATCGGAATATTGTTAAGCGCTAATCTTTGGTGGTTTTCACAATGTGCGATTAACTTACATTGAGCTGAAGAATCTTTGATGAAATCATTTAGCGCTGTAGCTTGATTTATTTTTGGTAAATAGGTTTGGTTGGATTGTTTCATTGCAGCAATAGCGACCTTTTCTAATCGGTCCTGCTTAATTATTTTTCTTTCAGAACGCTCGCATATAATTGGTGTAATTTCATCAATTCCTATTTCTGTCGCTTTTTCAATAAACCATTCAAAACGATCGTTCAATTTTGTGGGAGCAATGCCAAGATGAAGCCGGTATTGCCAATTTTTATTTTTCTTTTCACTACTTAAAATGCGAGTTTCACAGCGTTTTTCCTGGTCTGAGATGATTTCAGCAATTAAAAGAAGGCCATTTCCATTGGTAATAAATATTTGATCTCCTATTTTTTTTCTCAGAACCTTGATCAAATGCCTGCTTTCTTCCTTGTCGAACATATGAAAGGTGCTATCTGCGTTTAATTCTGGCTGGAAAAATAATTGCATATTCGAAAATCTGGCTTTATTTTATCGGTAGTACGTAGGTTGATCTCCTTTTATTGACTTTAACGTCAAAATTTTTCCACATGGAATGAATTTGTGTGTTGTCGTCTAATTCGGGTGTTTGGTTGGCAATTTTAATATTATTTTTTTTATATGTTTTGTAAAACTCACTCATGATAATCGCGTTGATACCTTTGTTTTGATATTCAGGTAAAACCCCAATCAAATAAAAATCCACTACATCATTTGTTTTCCGCGCTTTTAGTAAATGCCAGAAACCAAAAGGGAAAAGTTTACCTTTAGCTTTTTGCATTGCCCTTGCATAAGAAGGCATAGTAATGGCAAAACTGATTATTTTATTCTCCCTATCCAGAACAAATTTAATGTACTCAGGATTGATAAAACTGAGATATTTTTTCTTAAAAAAATTGATCTGACTTTTGGTAATAGGTACAAATGAAGAAAGCCTAGCATAGGATTGGTTAAATACCCCAAACATTTCGTCTACATAAGGGAAAATCTCTTTAGAGTTTTTAAAATTTAAGGGCCTAACATGGTATTTATCTTGAACGATCTTCGAGAATCGGTGGTATCTAGCGATATCCAAATTATCAAAGACGAAGAAACTTTCTCTAAATTTTTTTTCAGGAATATATCCCAGTCGTTCCAAATGTTCTTTATAATAAGGTTTACTATACCAGGTTAGACTAGTACTTAATTGGTCAAATCCTTCTACTAAAACTCCGACTTTATCAAGATTAGAAAAGCCTAAAGGACCCTCTATAAATTCTAGTCCATTTTCTTTTCCTATCAGGTATATTTTATTTAGGAGTGCCTTACTTACCTCAATGTCATCAATTACATCGAACCAACCAAAACGCATTTTCTTTATGCCTTGTTGCTCAATTTCAATATTGTTCAGAATTGCGGCCACTCGTCCTACAATTTTCCCCTTTTTGAAGGCCAAAAAAAAACGGGCACTAGCATGTTCGAAAACGGGGTTTTTCTCTTTATCAAAAGAGTCTAATTCTTCTGAAATAATAGGAGGCACCCAATATGGGTTATTTTTGAACAGTCGGAATGGGAACTTGACAAAACTTTTTAATTCCTTCCTTCCACTTATTTCCTCGATCGTAATCATTGACCAAAATTAGCTATTTTCTTGTTTGCTGTATTTTTTTTGTGCTTTTTCTTTTTGCTTTTGGTCTTTTATGAGTTGCTTATTTCTCTTTTTCTTAGCTTTTTGAGCTTTTTTATTTACAGGAGCTTGAAGTCCGGATCTAGATTTGGCATCTTTAACTTTGACATCTCGCATTTTTTTATCGTTAGATTTTTTGGCAAACCATGAACCGGCAAATAAACCAGCTAAAAATCCTTTTTTCTCTTGAGGAATTGCAATGTCTTCATTGTTTGCGTCATTCTGAATAATCTTATCCTTGTGCCTGTCCATACGCCAAGAAATACCTGTATTAAAGAGATAGGACGAATCAAAACGTTCATCGTAAATCATTCGAGCAGACAGATCAACTTGTAAGTTTGGATTGATGAGATAAGCGCCGCCCGCACCAAATTGAAAATCATTGGGAACATTGGATCTATAAAAAAGTTGGCCTTCACCAAAAACGGAGATTTTTGGGTTTAGTGCATACGTACTTGTGAGTATGAATGAGCTTTCCTGGTCATCGGTAAATAGTTTATCTGCAATAAAGTTCATCAAAACAATCCATCTTTCGGTGAGATCGTTTTGCGTAAAAATTGCCACACGAGGAGTCATTCCTTCATTGTTTTTGTAGAGATCCATCAAAAGGTTTGTATTTAATCCAGCGTAAACTCCTACAGCCGGTATCAACCTCCTTTTGTCGAATTTGTGTCTTTCTTTCCAACTTCTTATCTCTTTAGATTTATCCCTGTATTTAGGCATATAGACCAAATATTTAGCCCCAATTGTCATCCTGCTCAAACCGAAGCCGGAAGCAACTGAATCTTTAGGTCTGGAAAAAAGACGTTCTTCATTGGCCACTGCCATATCCAGATTTACCTCTAATTTTTCCCAAATCAATCCCGACCTCAAGAATACATCTAAGCCATAACCATCTGCGCTATATGAAACGGATTGATCTAATTCTTTGTCCCAGTACAAATAATTTCCTACATTTTTGTAGAAAAAACCGCTTTCTACTTGATATACTTTCGTTCCCACACCATAAGGGCTATCGGAAAATCCCGGGCGTTTTGAATTGATCAATTCTGTGTATTGGGCAAAGCCCAAATGAACAAATAATAGAAAAGGTAAGAGTTTTAAAAAGTGAGGCATCCTTTTAAATGGGTTTTAGTCAAAAGTAAGTTTTTCTTTTTATTAACGTTTAACTTGCGCTCAAATTGTTATTTTTGACGTTTAATTAAAAAATAATATGCAAGAGGCTTCATTACAAGGAATTCTTCGAACAATATTAATCATCATGTTGGTGTACTACGGGATGAAATTTGTCGGTAGAATTTTATTTCCTGTCTTCTTTCAAAAGATGGTCAAAAACTTTGAAAAACAAGCCAGTCAACATCAACATAATCAGGCGAAACCCAATCAAAAAGTGGGGGAGACAATCGTTGACAAAGTGCCTGATATGAAGCAGTCCAGCAATTCTGTAGGCGAATATGTGGATTATGAAGAAGTTGATTAATTCGCTTTTCAACCTATATTTTTTGTAATATTGTTGGTTTAACTAGCAATTACTCATGAATTTTAAAAAATTCCTGCCTTTTCTTATAGCCATTTCAATTTTCATCATTGCATCCTTGGCTTATTTTTCACCAATTTTAGAGGGTAAAGCGCTTTTTCAGAGCGATATTGCTCAATTTAGAGGGATGTCTAAGGAGGTTCAAGATTTTAGAACAAAAACAGGGGAAGAACCGTATTGGACAAACAGGGCATTTGGAGGAATGCCAACCTACCAGCTCAGTACGTATTATCCGCATGACTACATCAAAAAATTAGATAGTTGGTTGCGATTTTTACCCCGTCCAGCGGATTATTTATTTTTATATTTTCTCGGTTTTTTTATTCTATTAATTACACTAAAAGTTAATTGGAAAACAGCGATTATTGGGGCCTTGGGTTTTGGTTTTTCTACGTATCTCATCATTATTTTAGGCGTGGGGCATAATGCCAAAGCACATGCCATAGGGTATATGCCCATAGTTTTAGCAGGGTTAATTCTTATGTTTGACAAGCGTTATACCTTGGGGTTTATTACCGCCACACTTGCAATTTCTTTAGAAATTGCTGCCAGTCATCCTCAGATGACCTATTATTTACTCTTTTTTGGATCAATTTTAGGACTTATTAAATTACTTGAAAGTATTAAAGAAAAAACATTACCGAACTACCTTAAGTCTTTGGCTATATTCTTTTTAGCCGCATTTTTAGCGCTAGGTATGAATGCCACCTCTTTGCTGGCCACAAAAGAATATGCTGCTGAAAGTACGAGAAGCAAAAGTGAATTAACCATCAATCCCGATGGATCTGAAAAGGAATCAACCGGTGGATTGACCAAGGAGTATATTACCGAATACAGTTATGGCATTTTAGAGACATTTAATTTGTTTATTCCTAGATTTAAAGGCGGTTCCAACAACGAATATCTGGGAACAGATTCTCATATTTATGAATTTTTAAAAGATAAGGCCGGGCGTAAACAGGCCCTCGGTTTTGCAGAGAATGCACCCATGTATTGGGGAGAACAGCCAATTGTCGCAGCTCCGGCTTACATTGGCGCCGTAATGATCTTTCTTTTTAGTATAGGTATTTTTTTGGTCAAACAACCTTGGAAAAAATGGTTGATTATTAGTGCTGTTTTTTCTATTCTGTTAAGTTGGGGTAAGAATTTTGGTATTCTTACAGATCTTTTTATCGATTATGTGCCTTTATATAATAAATTTAGGGCCGTTTCATCGATCCAGGTAATTGCAGAATTAGCTATTCCATTATTGGGAATATTGGGACTACAAGCTCTATTTGATAAAGATATTGCAATTGAAAATAAATTAAAAGCGGTTAAGCTCAGCTTTTATGTTACCGGTGGAATTGCATTATTTTTTGGTCTTTTTGGAACAGGATTTTTTTCTTTCGAAAGTTATAGAGATGCCTCCTATGAAGCCATGTTACCGGGTCTGTCTAACGTGATCATAGAAGACAGGAAGGAAATTTTTAGAAATGACAGTTTTCGTTCTTTGATCTTTGTTTTTCTCACGGCTACTTTGATTTGGTTTTTCATAAAGGAAAAAGTTAATAAACATATTTTGTGGATTGGTTTATTGGTTTTAGTTCTTGCTGATTTGGTCTTGGTCGATAAAAGATATGTGAACCAAGACGATTTTGTAACAAGTAAAAGTTTAGAAAATCCTTTTCCTAAAACGAAAATAAATGATCTAATTTTAGAAGACAAAGGGCATTATCGAGTTATGAATTTTATGGTAAACCCGATGAACGATGGAAGCACATCTTTTTATCACAATTCAATAGGTGGATATCACGCAGCTAAGCCAAGACGATATCAGGAATTGTTCGATTTTCATATTGCCAATAACAATATTGAAGTTTTAAATATGCTCAATGCAAAATACTTCATTTTTCCCGATCAGAATAATACACCACAAGTCCAGATTAACGAAGATTCCAATGGTAATGTTTGGTTTGTGGATAAGGTGAAATTTGTAGATAATGCCAATGAAGAGATCATTTCTTTAGATAGTTTGAAAACAAAAGAAATGGCAGTTGTCAGCCGAGAATTTGAAAGTTTAATTGGCTCGTTGACAACAGAATTGGATAGCACGGCAAAAATAGAACTGATAGCGTATGCCCCCAATAAATTGGAGTATAAAACTTCTTCAACAAAAGATCATTTGGCTGTTTTTTCTGAAATCTATTATCAAAATGGATGGAATGCCTATGTTGATGGTAAATTACAACCACATTTAAGAGCCAATTACGTACTAAGAGCGATGATGATTCCCGCTGGAAACCATACTATTTTGTTTCAATTCGAACCTGAAATCATACGAACAGGCTCAACAATTTCTATCGTATCCTATATGGTTTTTGCACTTTTATCTCTTATCGGATATTTTTTATTCAAAAAGAAACAAGAATCGAAGAATGGAGTATAGAGTAACACCTAAGAAGCGCTTTACAAATACGCTCGAATTTTTGCAACGGGTATTGCCTGCACCTGCAAAAATTTTGGATCTTGGTGTACGTAATGAACTAAGTATTTTGATGGAAGAGGCTGGATATATTGTTTTCAATACCTCCGGTGAAGATTTGGATCTAGACCTGTCTGTTGTAAAGCAAAATTTTGATGCTGTTACAGCCTTTGAAATTTTTGAACATTTAATTGCTCCGTTCAATATTTTAAGAGAGATTCAAGCCGAGAAACTCATTACAACTGTCCCACTTAATTTATGGTTTGCGAAGGCCTATAGAAGTAATACGGATAAATGGGACAGACATTACCACGAGTTTGAAGATTGGCAATTTGACTGGCTTTTGGAAAAATCAGGTTGGAAGATCAAAGATACTTTGAAATGGACAAGCCCGGTGAAGAAGGTTGGTTTCCGACCCTTATTACGCCAATTTACTCCACGATATTATGCTGTATATGCAGAGAGATTGCCATGAGAATTGGAATGATTTTAGACAAAGAATTTCCGCCTGATCCGAGGGTGCAAAATGAAGCTAAGTCTTTAATTCGGGATGGTCATGACGTTTTTTTATTTTGTTTAGGAAACAAGAATGGCAATTCTGAAGATGTAATTGAAGGTATCAAAGTCAAAAGATATACTACTTCAAATTTGATATATAAATCTTCTGCCTTGGCCTATGATTTTCCACTATATCATTGGTTAATCCAAAAAAAGGTAGCCCATTTTTTGAAGACTAATTTGATTGAGGTAATTCATATTCATGATCTACCCGTGGCGAGAGCCGTTTATCATATTAATAAAGATCTGAAACTCCCGGTTATACTAGATTTACATGAGAACAGGCCGGAAATAATGCGATATTATACCCATGTTCACAGTGGTTTAGGCAAGTATTTGATCTCAATAGAAAAATGGAAAAATGCAGAAAAAGAAATGGTAAGTTTGGCGGATGGTATTTTTGTTGTTACGGAAGAAGCGAAAACAGAAATTGCCCATCGATGCAAAATTGACATGGAAAAAATTGTTGTTGTTCCAAATACTGTTTATAAAGATTTTTTTGAAAATGTTGAGATAGATCAAGAGATAAGCTCCAGATTTTACCAGAATTTTACTGCCTTATATATAGGGGATACAGGTTTGCGAAGAGGACTGATTTCTGTAATAAAATCTATTCCCCACCTTATTTCAAACATCCATAACTTTAAATTGGTTATCGTAGGTACCAGTTCTTCTGACAATGCACTCAAAACGGTCGTTGAAGAGTTAGATCTATCAGATTACGTTGTTTTTGAAGGTTGGAAAGAACCCGAAGAACTTCGGTCTTATATTGCAGCCAGTGATATATGCTTATCACCTTTGTTGAGAAATATACATCACGATACAACCTATGCAAATAAGATATTTCAATATTTGAGTCAGGAAAAACCTCTATTGGTAAGTGATTGTTTGGCTCAAAGAAATATCGTTGAGGAGGTGGGATGTGGCCTAGTTCATAGAGCAGATGACGAAATTGATATTGCTGAGAAATTATGTTGGATGTACGAAAATGATCATGAATTAGAAAAAATGGGCTTAAATGGAAAAGCTTTTATAAGTGACCATTTTCATTGGGAAATAACTTCAAAACCTATGACCGATTATTATCAAAAAATAAAAAGTGGCTTGTGAAGGCCCTTTTAATTACATATTATTGGCCACCTGCCGGTGGAAGCGGCGTTCAGAGATGGGTCTATCTTACAAAATATTTGATGGAGATGGGACTTGAAATGGTGATTTATACACCAGAAAATCCTGAATATGCCTTAGTTGATAAAAATTTAGAGAACGAAGTTCCTCATGATTTGGAAGTTATTAAGACAAAAATTATTGAGCCGAATCAAATTCTAGCTAGAATTAAAAGAAGTAAAAAACAAGAAAGTGTCGGGTTTTTAAATCCTAATCCGGGATTTTTGGAACGCCAATTGCAATTTATTAGGGCGAATTATTTTATTCCTGACGCTCGAAAGTTTTGGATAAAACCCTCTATTGATTTTTTGACTCATTACCTTTTAAAAAATCCTGTTGATGTAGTGATAAGTTCGGGCCCACCGCACAGTATGCATTTGATTGGCTTGGCACTTAAAGAAAAATTTGGTTTTAATTGGGTTGCTGATTTTAGAGATCCTTGGTTGGATATTGATTATTTTCATCAATTACCGCTTACCAAAAGGAGCAAGAAAAAGCACGCTGCCTTAGAGATGGAAGTCGCCAAGAAGGCGGATTTAATTCTGGTAGTCGGCAAAAGCATGAAGGAGTACTACGCACAATTCAACAAGAATACAGAAGTTATTAGCAATGGATTTGTTTTGAAAAACAGAAGTATCGATTCCCAATTAGATAAAGCTTTCAGTTTGACGCATATTGGTCTTATGAATGCTGATAGAAATCCGGAAATACTATGGGAAGTTTTAGGGGAGCTATTGTCTGAGAACGAAGAATTTGCAAAAGATCTGTCCATCAATTTGATAGGAAAGGTTGATCTTAAGGTAAAAGAGCAAATCAAGAAAAATAATTTAGAAAGACTGACGACCTATGTGGATTATCTGCCTCATGATGAGGTCGCTAAAAGTCAGAATTCTGCACAGGTTCTCTTACTTCCAGTGAACCAGGTTCCTTTTGCCAAGGGGATTATCACGGGAAAGGTTTTTGAATATTTACAAAGTAATCGGCCGATATTGGCGATTGCCCCAAAAGATGGTGATCTGGCCGAAATAATTGCTGTGACTCAGTCGGGTGTTGTTGTTGACTTTTATGAAAAGGAGAAATTGAAGGAAGATATTTTGTCGTTTTACAAAAAGTATAAAGGTAAAAATTTAAGAATTGAGTCAAAAAATATTGAACAATTCAACAGAAAGGAAATAGCTTTGAAATTGAATGATCTGCTCAAAAAATTGAATACCGAATGAAAAAAATAATCACTGTAGTTGGTGCTCGTCCTCAATTTATAAAAGCTGCGGTCTTGAGCAGAATTATTAAGGAAAAAAACGAATTTGAGGAAGTTGTTGTACATACCGGACAACATTTCGATCAGAATATGAGCGAAATATTTTTTAATGAAATGGATTTACCCATTCCAAAATATAATTTGGATATTCACGAATCGATGCATGGCGCAATGACGGGTAAAATGCTCGAAAAAATTGAAAAGGTATTATTTTTGGAAAGACCCGACGCTGTTGTAGTTTATGGTGACACCAACTCTACCTTGGCAGGTGCCTTAGCCGCTAATAAAATGCACATTCCCGTAGTTCACATCGAAGCTGGTTTGAGGTCATTTAATATGCAAATGCCTGAAGAAGTCAATAGAATTATTACGGATAGAATTTCGAATCAATTATTTTGTCCAACAAAACAAGCCGTGGAGAATTTAAAAATGGAGGGTTTTGAGAATTTTGATATCGACATTGTTTTGAGTGGTGATATCATGAAAGATGCAGTGGCTTATTACAATCAAAAAGCGGAAACGAGTTCTATCATATTGGAGCAGTTTGGATTAAGGACTGATAATTTTGTTTTAGCTACAATTCACCGGCAAGAAAATACAGATGACCGGGTTAAATTGGCTGATATTCTTAAAGGACTTGACGAGATTTCTAAAGAGTCAACAGTCGTGATGCCTCTACATCCCAGGACCAAAAAGAAATTAGCAGCATATGGTCTATCTACGCATGTTTTATTAATTGATCCTGTTGGTTATTTCGATATGTTAAAATTACTAGCACATTGTAAAATGGTGGTAACGGATAGTGGAGGTTTACAGAAAGAGAGTTTTTTTAATAAAAAATACTGCATTATTGCCAGAGAAGAAACAGAGTGGATGGAGTTGGTTGATAATGGGTTTGCAATAATTGTGGGATCTGATTCACAAAAAATGATTAAATCTTATCATCACTTTTTGAACGCCAAGGCTAACTTTGAAATGAATTTATACGGAGATGAGGTTGGTGAAACTATTTACACTCACTTAAAAAGCAGAATGCAATTATAATTTATGAACGACAGAATAAACCGGGTCAGGGACATTATATTTTTTGCAGTACAGAACGAGCAGAACTTGAACGAATAGGTGCAAAACTACCAATGCGATAATTGCGTAAAGTGGAACACCAAATACCTGCCACGGCCAATGGTATGTCCAGACGCCTAAACCAATGGTTATCATTTCACCAAATGCAGGGAAAATAGCAGCGATGACCAAGGCCAAGATAATTTTGTTATGCAGGTTTTTAATTCGTACTACTTTTAAAAGTTTTTGCTCAAGGTCGTATATAAAATAGAAACTAAGCATCCAAGCAAAAGGTAACCAATATGGAAAGGACCTGTCATTATTCAGGTCATGATATTCCCAATAGTTGTTCCGTATACCCCATTTTTCAGCCATCACACCAAAAATTCCGGTTAGGATCATGCCGGAAAGCAACACGTAATTTTTTGTTCCGTTCTTTTTTAAGATTGGGACTACTTTTCTAAGAAGATGCACAAAAAGAATTCCTGCCACGATCAAGTCAAATTGATGAAGTAATCCGATAATGACACCTGCCAGTATTAGCTTTGTGAGTGCCTTTAATAAAATTTTGTAAAATAAATTTCTATCCAGAATTTCCATATCCTAATTTCGGCTCAAAGATAATCATTCGGCCATAATCTGATAGTGGCAATATTAATTGAACAATGATCGGTGGAGAATTAAAACTTACTGTAATTTAAAATGCAATATTAGATTACATATGTAATTAA
>CAZWAN010000029.1:0-30460 GCA_964631875.1 uncultured Flavobacteriaceae bacterium | reverse complement strand
AAGTATTTAAAACAAAAACCCACTCTTTAGAAGAGTGGGAAAATTGCTATGAAAAAGAAAAAGTTACTGAATAGATTCAGTAAACTCAAAGATAATAATATTTTCTATACAAAAATCAGCAATGTTTTAAAAATATTTTCTTTTTCTACTGATTATGACATATTTATAAAAACATATCCTTTACTTTATCAAAAAATGACTTTTCCTTTTCAGAAGGATTCGGTACAAAATTTTCATCTTCTATCATCTTTTCAAAGAATTCTCTTTGGTTTCTGGACAGTTTTTGTGGTGTCCAAACATTCACATGTACCAACAAATCTCCCTTACCATAACGCTCTAAACTCTCCACCCCTTTTCCTTTCAGTCTTAAAATTTTTCCAGACTGAGTACCTTCTTCTATTTTCAACCTAACCACACCTGTCAGTGTATCAATTTCTTTAGTCGTTCCCAACGCGGCTTCAGAAAAACTGATATACATGTCGTAATGCAAGTTATTACCCTCACGCTTTAATTTTTCATGAGGTATTTCTTGTACGACTACTAGAATATCTCCAGGAACTCCATCGCCAGGAGCCTCATTTCCTTTTCCTGCAACTTTCAGCTGGACTCCATCTGTGACACCTGCCGGTATATTTATAGATACGGTTTCTTCTTGCTGAACCATACCGTTTGCATCGGCGTTTTTAGGACGATTGTCCACTACCTTCCCTGCTCCTTGGCATGTAGAACAAGTTGTGGCTGTTTGCATCCTACCCAATATAGTATTGGTAACCCTTAAAACCTGACCTTGACCATTACATGTAGTACAAGTTTTATAGGTTACACCTTTGGCTTTCACCATTCGTTTTACCTTCACTTTCTTTTCTACACCGTTAAGTATGTCTTGCAACTCAAGTTTTACGCGAATTCGAAGGTTGCTTCCTTTTACGCGAGCTTGTCTGGAAGTACCGCCTCCAAAGCCAAACCCCCCTCCAAAATGGCCGCCAAAAATATCTCCAAACTGGCTAAAGATATCTTCCATGTTCATGCCACCGCCAAATCCTCCGTAACCTCCACCTTCAAATGCCGAATGGCCATATTGATCATATCTGGCTTTTTTATTGTCATCGCTGAGCACTTCATATGCTTCTGCGGCTTCTTTAAAACGCTCTTCTGCCTTCTTGTCACCTGGATTCTTGTCCGGATGGTTTTCAATCGCCTTTTTGCGATAGGCCTTTTTGATCTCTACTGCGCTTGCAGATTTGCTAACGCCTAAAACCTCATAATAATCTCTTTTCATTTCTTTCTTTTTATTATCTCCTTAACCTGATTTTACTCTTTACAAAACCAAGAAAAAAAGTTGTGATGAAGTTTATTGGGTTAATTTATAAGCAAGTAACAACTTTTGGGAATCTAATAATTGTATCACCGAGCTTGTAGCCCTTTTCTACTATGTCGTAAATTTTACCTTTTAAATCTTCGGAAGGTGCCGGAACCTGAGAAATGGCTTCGTGGATCTCTGGATCAAATATATCACCCATTTTCACATCAACTTCCTTCAAACCTTTCATAGAAAGTGTGTTTTTGAATTTGTTGTAAATGAGCTGAACACCTGTAAATAAAGGATCCTCTTCCGATTTTTCCAACTCTTTAAGACCTCTTTCAAAATCATCCATAATTGGCAACAAGGCAGTCATCAACTCTCTATTGGCCGTGCTGTACAGTTCTATCCTCTCTTTTGACGTTCGCTTTTTATAATTCTCAAATTCAGCAAAAAGTCTTAAAAAATTATTTCTTTCTTTTTGAAGCTCTTCCTCCAAATTAGGTTCTACCTCTTCTTTATTATTTTCTATGTTATCTTCAATTTCTGATTGATCAAGGTCTTTATTTTCATTCACCTGATCATCAAATTCTGAATCGTATATCTCTTTCTCTGATTTATTGTGTTTTGTCATAACTGGTCTCTTTTATGCCACCTAATTAGCAAAAGTATTGCCAATTTGTAAATTATGTCAGATTGTCATTAATAGACTAAAAGGAATCTTCTATCCTTTCAATTTTAGCTCCTAAAGCTTTCAGTCTTTCATCAATGCGCTCATAACCTCTGTCTATCTGGTCAATATTATGAATAATACTTGTTCCTTGTGCAGAAAGTGCTGCAATTACCAAGGCAATCCCTGCCCGTATATCAGGTGAAGACATTACGGCACCCCTTAGTTCAGACTCGTGATTAAGCCCTATTACGGTTGCTCTATGAGGATCGCAGAGTATAATTTTTGCGCCCATGTCTATTAATTTATCGACAAAGAAAAGTCTGCTTTCAAACATTTTTTGGTGCACCAATACACTACCTTTCGCCTGAGTGGCTACTACCAAAACAATACTGAGCAAATCAGGAGTAAATCCGGGCCAAGGGGCATCAGAAATAGTCAAAATAGAATCATCCATAAAATTTTGAATAACATATTTCTCTTGTGCAGGTATAAAAATATCATCATCAATTTTTTCAAGGACGATCCCCAATTTCCTAAATACATTTGGTATTAGACCTAAATTCTCCCAACTGACATTTTTTATGGTTAAAGCCGATTTTGTCATAACAGCCATACCAATCCAGCTCCCAATTTCGATCATATCAGGTAAAATACGATGAACACAGCCTCCCAAATATTTTACCCCATTGATGATCAACTTATTCGATCCAATTCCTTTGATATCAGCCCCCATAGATACTAGCATTTTGCAGAGTTGCTGAATATAGGGTTCACAAGCGGCATTATAAATAATCGTTTGTCCTTTGGCCATTACAGAAGCCATTAAAATATTTGCCGTACCGGTGACCGAAGCCTCGTCGAGCAACATATAGGTTCCTCTTAATTCATCAGCTTCAACTCCATAGAAGTATTCTTCAGGATTATATCGGAATTTTGCTCCTAATTTTATAAAGCCTTCAAAATGTGTATCTAACCTTCTTCTTCCTATTTTATCCCCTCCAGGTCTGGGAATATACCCTTTCCCGAAGCGCGTTAGCAAAGGCCCTACAATCATGATCGAACCTCTAAGTGAGCTTCCATCTTTTTTGAATTTCTGCGATTTTAAATAATCTAAGTCGATTTCATCTGCCTGAAACTCGTAGGTGTTTTTATCAATTTTCACAACTTTCACACCTAATTCTCCGAGTATGAATATTAATTTATTAACATCCTGGATATCAGGAATATTACTTATTGTGATCTTTTCCGGCGTCAATAAAACGGCACAGATAACTTGCAAGGCTTCATTTTTTGCTCCCTGAGGATAAATTTCTCCTTTGAGCTGATGACCACCTTCAATTTTAAAAATAGACATGCTTTAAACTGCTAAGATGATTATTTCTTTTTGTAGATCTTTTTTTGTTTCGATCCCTTGTTGCTGTTGTTAAATTTATTAGAGGTCTTCCGGAGGAGATTTTTACTCTCTGCCAATTCATTATCTTTTAATGTCAACTTCAATTTCCCTCCAGACAATTCCGTAAGATGATCAATTATGATTTTATCATCAACTGTATCCTTATTCCAGTTGAGATAAGATTTCTTCATATGATTTGCGATCGCCATGACTAAAGCATCCTTCAGATCGCCTTCTTCCCATGCTACCGCTGTATCTATCATCGTTTGAATATGATTTCCATAAAAACGGTATTTGGATATTGATTTAGGATAGGGTAATTTTTCAGGTTTCGCCTGCAAATTTTCCCTTAAAGGTTTGGGATAAGGAGAGTCTGCCTCTAACTGATAATTTGACATGATAAAAAGCTGATCCCATAATTTATGCTGAAAATCCGGCACATCTCGCAAATGGGGCTGTAAATTCCCCATCACATCGACTATTGCTTTTGCCATTGTATTTCGCTCTTCCTCATCCTCTATCGCCATGCAATGGTTTACGAGTTTTTGTATATGTCTTCCGTATTCAGGAATAATTAATGGTTCTCTTTCAGAATTGTATTCTAACTCCATAACTCTTTTCTAAATTTATAATGCAAAGTAACAATTATTTCACGTAAAGCCTGCGGTTTAATTAACTAATTTGAGCTTAGCAAACTGTAATAATAATTTTTTTGTTTCACCATTTTCAAATCTGATTTCTGCCTTTAAGTCATTTGCATTGCCTTCAATAGCTACTACTTCACCTTTACCAAATTTTCCGTGAACAACTAGATTTCCAACTTGTAAATCTGTGGCAAAAGGACCTTCCGGCAAATCCATTTTGACCTGATGCATCCTTTTAAAATTACCCTTGACGGGTGCTGATTTTTTAATCGGAAGTGGAGCATGTTTTTTAGAAGCGCTGATTGGCCTTTTAAACCTGAGTGTTTCAGCGGTTGTTTCATCAAAAATATTGGAATCCAAAAAATTATTTTGTCTGAATTGAGGTTGTCTCGGTACCAATTGATGTACAAATTGCTCATCAATTTCATCTAAAAATCGACTCGGTTCACAATCAACCAACTTACCCCATCGGTACCTGGATTGGGCATAAGACAGGTAAACTTGCTTTTCTGCTCGGGTAAGAGCCACATAAAACAACCTTCTCTCCTCCTCTACTTCACTTCTTGTATTCATACTCATGGCAGACGGAAAGAGATTCTCTTCCAAACCAACGATAAAAACATGAGGAAACTCCAAACCCTTAGCCAAGTGAATTGTCATTAAAGAAACTCTTGGTTTATCATCTTTAACATTGTCTAAATCTGTAGCTAAAGCCACATCAATTAAAAATGCGGCTAAAGAGTTGTCTTCCTCCTTTTCTTTTTGTATTTCAATGAAGTCTTTGATACCATTCAAAAGTTCCTGAACATTTTCAACTTTACTAATTGCTTCTGGCGTACCCTCTTTTTCTATGTCGCGAACAAGTTTGGTTTTTCTCAAAACAAACTCTGCAATTTCGAAAGCATTTAATGTTTTAGCCTCTGCTTGGAAACTTTTTATCAACAAGACAAAATCACGCAGTTTATTTTTAGTTCCTGCATTTAACTGAAGTTCTATGGTATCAATATTTTCAATGACTTCAAATATTGATTTATCCAGCTCATTGGCAGCCACAGTTAATTTATTCATTGTGGTATCTCCAATTCCTCTTGCAGGATAATTAATAACCCTCTTCAGGGCTTCCTCATCATTTGGGTTTAAAATCAAGCGCAAATAGGCCAGTGTATCTTTGATTTCTTTACGTTGATAAAAACTCAGGCCACCGTATATCTTATAGTCGATATTCTTTTTCCTAAGAGCATCTTCAATGGCTCTTGACTGGGCATTAGTTCTGTAAAGAACAGCAAATTGATCATTAGATAACTGATGTCTCTGTTGATCTTCAAAAATGGTGCTCGCTACAAATCGTCCTTCATCCCCCTCTGATAAGGTGCGCATAATTTTGATCATTTCGCCTTTATCATTCTGGGTCCAAATTGTTTTCTCTAATTTGCTCTGATTATTTTCAATTACGCTATTAGCAGCGTTTACAATAGTTTGTGAAGATCTGTAATTCTGTTCAAGTTTAAAAATACTAACCTCTTTATAATCCCTTTGAAAATTGAGGATATTTTGAATATTGGCTCCTCTAAATGCATAAATACTTTGACTATCATCTCCAACAACGCAAATATTTTCGAAACGATCTGCCAAGGCTCGCACAATTAAATATTGCGAATGATTGGTATCTTGGTACTCATCAACTAAAATGTATTTGAAACGATCTTGGTATTTTCCTAGGACCTCCGGAAAACGAGTGAGCAGTTCGTTAGTTCTTAGCAATAGGTCATCAAAATCCATTGCTCCCGCTTTAAAACAGCGATCGACGTAATTTTTATAAATCTCACCCATTTTTGGTCTGCCTGACATACGATCTGCTTCTAATAGCTCAGGATTGCTGAAATAGGCTTTAACCGTGATTAAGCTATTTTTATATTGAGAAATGCGACCCAATACTTGTTTCGGTTTGTACTTATCCTTATCTAAACTCATCTCCTGAACAATAGAAGAAAGAAGCCTAACGGAGTCTTGGGTGTCATAAATGGTGAAATTAGAAGGATATCCTAACTTCTCACTTTCACTTCTTAAAATTCTGGCAAAAACACTGTGAAAAGTACCCATCCATAAATTCTTTGCCTCACTTTGCCCGACGATTTCTGCAATACGCTTTTTCATCTCCCGAGCGGCTTTATTGGTAAAAGTAAGTGCCAATATGTTAAAAGAATCAACACCTTGTTGCATCAAATGTGCAATTCTAAAAGTAAGTACACGGGTTTTCCCGGAGCCAGCTCCGGCAACAATAATCATAGGACCATCTTTGTGCAAAACGGCCTCTTTTTGAGATTCATTAAGTTGGGAGATATAATTATCCACAGGAAGTTGAACAGATTAAAGATTCAAAAATACAATCCTTAATTTATTCTCACAATAAAAGTTATCGACATAAAAAAAGAGGCTGCTCTTTTTGGGAACAACCTCTTAAACACACAGTAAAAAAATCACTTTTCAGCAAAAATATCCACTCGTCTATTGGCTTGTCTTCCCTTAGAGGTTTTATTGTCTCCAATAGGATTTGATGAGCCATAACCTTGAGCAGAAATCATATCAGCTGGAAAACCTGCCTTAACGAGATAATCCATCACTGCTTCAGCTCTTTCTTTAGAAAGTCTGTCATTTACACTGGCGCTTCCGGTGCTATCAGTATGACCTTCAACTCTAAATTTAGAAGTTTTATATTCAGCCAAAATTGAACTGATCTGATCTAATCTGATAAGTGATTCACTAGTAAAAGTAGACTTACCAGTATTAAAATACAGTGCTCTAGCCAAATCTGTTATTTGATTTTGCACCTGTTCAGTAACTAACGGACAACCACCATTGGATGGATCTCCAGAAATATAAGGGCAATTATCCTCATCATCAGCAACGCCGTCCATATCTGTATCTTTCATCGGACATCCCTTGTTCTCTATTAATCCTGATTCATTCGGACATTCATCCATCTTATCCATAACACCGTCGCCATCGGTATCTGGGCAACCATTAAACTGCTCTAATCCAGCAATTTCTGGACAATAATCATCCTGATCACTAAATCCATCTCCATCAGAATCGGGGCAACCATTCATCGCTATAGTTCCGGCAATTGTTGGACACACGTCTTGTGAATCTGGAACACCATCTAAATCTGTATCAGGACAACCATTAAATTGCTCTAATCCAGGAACTTCCGGACACGCATCTTCTGTATCTTTAATACCATCTTTATCTGTATCCTTTCCACCAAACCTAAAATTAAGACCCACCATAATAAGAGAAGTAGTCATGTCATAAGCCACTTCGCTTCCTGGAATTGCTCCTAATGGATTATTTTGAGTTATCGCCATAGGACTTAAAAGAGGTCCGCTTGTTTTGCCATCACTCATACCATAATGGTACATCGCATCAAAGACAAATGAATCACTGAACTCATAACTAAATCCAAACTGGAAAGCATTGGCAATAACTGCTGTCGCCGGAACCGAAAAGAAAGTTAGGTCTTCTTGAATAGGATTTGTATTATAGGTATATCCAAAACGTAATGGTAATTTATTGATGGCCTTTAATTGAAGACCAGCAGATAGGATAGAGATATTTTGCCATCCGAAACCATTTACAGCACCCGTTGGAAAGCCGTTGTCTGCAAAAGCCCATCCGCTTTTTTCAAATCCTTCAGTTCCCTCATAATCTACATATCTGTAATCAAGTGCCAAATCTATTATCCCTTTAGAATAACCAATACCAACAGAATATATAGCCGGATAATCCATAGTAAAGCTGACTCCGGGAGCTGACGAACCATCTAAATAGGAGTTTTTGAAATCAAATTCACTAAAGAATTGTGGAGACTTGTAAGATGCTCCCATTTTAAATCCCGCTTGAGAATCAAAAAATAAACCTACTTGCCCACCATATCCGTATGCTGTAGCCTTATCCGACTTTGGGTATCCTTTTCCTGTTCCTCCCATTTCTGGTGGAAAATCCGGAGATGCAAGTGGATTAGGTTCTAACTCTAAAGAAGCATAATTAAAGTTTGGCTGGAAACCGATAGAAAATTTTTCAGAAAGTGCTATAGCCCAGGTAAAGCCAACCTGTAAAAGCATATAATCAGACTCTACCCTTCCAAAGCCCCCTTGTGATTGTGGGAAATTAATAGGGTTAGTTGAGCTTTCCGGAAAAGTTACACCAAAACCACTAATACCAAAGGCAGAAAGACCAAAGGTAGATTTGCTGTCCTTATCACCCCAGGCAAAAGCTAAAGCCGGCATAGGAGAAATTCCCCTGTCGTCTTTCGTAGACCCGCTAAATGGTCCCTGTGGTGTTGGAACTGTGGAATACAATTCAGGTGACGAAGAAAATGCGCCAATATCAAATTTGAGTATAGAACCATCAAAAGTTGATAACCCTGCAGGGTTCCATTGCATCGCACCACTAATATCCAGAGGCTGACCTGTCGCGGCTCCCCCCATAGACATATTTACTGCTCCTACTCCTTGTAAAACATGTCCAGTTTGTGCCATTGCAAAAGAACAAATCAAGGAAATAAGAAAACTAATTTTTAAATTTTTCATATCATTAAAATTGAGTTAATTTGAATTATTAGTATTCATCCAATATTTCAACGAATAAAATTCGTTTTATAAGCTCAAATTTATTGACAAAATTCACATTTTTTTATGAGATTTGTCATGGAACGAAATTAGTTAGGTTTAATACTCACCACCAATGGACTCAGATAAAATATTAGAAATTGTTGCTTATTGTTTGCCTGCCTTAATTACAGGAGGTGTTGCATTGTATTTTTTTAAAGATTTTGTAAGAAACGAAAACCAGCGCCGAATTTATTTAGTGAAAAGAAAAAACCAAAAGCTGGCTTTACCTATAAGGTTGCAAGCCTATGAGCGCATGACCTTGTTTTTGGAAAGAATTTCGTTCTCAAAATTACTGGTGAGAGTTAAACCCGGAGACGCCAGTGTTTCGGAATATCAAAATAAATTGATTCTTCATATTGAACAAGAATTTGAACACAATTTAGCGCAGCAAATCTATTTATCGGATTCAGCATGGAATGCAATTGTGTCGGCAAAAAATGCACAGATCCAAATAATTAGAGCAACAACAGCCGATAAAACCACAAAAACAGCTGCAGAATTAAGAGAAAAATTATTACAAAAATCTACAGAAAGTGAAAGCCCTACGGCGTTGGCGTTAACCTTAGTAAAAAATGAAGTTCGCTCAATTTTTTAGGATGCACCTGATTTTAGTTGAATTGCTAGATATTGTAATAAAATAATAGTTTTAGCATCTCTAATTTCACCTGTTGCTATCCATTTCAAGGCGGTTTCTACAGGTATTTCCAACACTTCTATTTCTTCATGTTCTTCCGCCAAACCTCCTCCATGGTTAACCTTCATTTCGTCGGTATACTCACCTATATATAAATGTAAAATCTCAGTTACAGCTCCAGGCGACATGTAAGTCTCTATTACTTTTTCAACTTTTTCAATATGATAACCTGTTTCTTCAAATACTTCATTGATAATACAAGTTTCAGGATCCTGACCATCTAACAATCCGGCACAAGTTTCAATAAGCATACCTGTTTCATTCCCATTTACATAGGTGGGCATCCTAAACTGCCTGATAAGTACAACGGTTTGTTTCTGTCTATTATACAGAAGGATTCCTGCACCATTGCCCCTATCATAGCTTTCTCTGTACTGCCTTACCCAAGATCCATCTTGCCTTTGGTAATCAAAACCAATTTTATATAGGGTGTACCAATTATTTGACAGGACTTGCTTTTCAATATTCTTTATCTTCGGTTGGAGCATTACTATCGCACTAATTTTTTGTATTTAATTCTCTTTGGAACCAAATCTCCGCCCAATCTTTTCTTTTTATTTTCTTCGTATTCCGAAAAACTTCCTTCGAAATAATAGACTTGCGAATCTCCTTCAAAGGCCAGTATATGTGTACAAATCCTATCTAAGAACCACCTGTCGTGGGAAATGACTACAGCACAACCTGCAAAATTCTCTAACCCTTCTTCTAAGGCTCGCAAAGTATTTACATCCAAGTCATTTGTTGGCTCATCTAAAAGTAAGACATTACCTTCTTCTCTAAGTGTCATGGCCAGGTGCAAACGGTTTCTTTCTCCTCCTGATAGTGTATTTACCTTTTTATTTTGCTCTGATCCACTAAAGTTAAATCTGCCTAAATAAGCTCTAGAATTGATTTCTTTACCGCCCATCAGGATCGTTTCTTGTCCCTGCGCAAAATTTTCCCAGATAGATTTTTGCGGGTCTATGTTTGAGTGTTGTTGATCAACATAGGCAATCTTGGCTGTTTCACCAACCTCAAAGACACCTTTATCAGGTTTTTCCTCTCCCATGATCATTTTAAATATAGTAGTTTTACCCGCACCGTTAGGCCCGATGATTCCCACAATACCATTAGGGGGAAGATTAAAATTTAAATTTTCATATAACAACTTATCTCCAAAAGCTTTAGAAACTCCCACAGCATTAATCACATTATTACCTAACCTAGGTCCATTTGGAATATATAATTCTAATTTTTCCTCTTTCTGTTTCTGATCCTCATTGATCAATTTGTCATAATTAGACAAACGCGCTTTTGATTTGGCATGACGTCCTTTGGGTGCCATTCTAACCCATTCCAACTCGCGCTGTAAGGTCTTTTGCCTTTTTGATGCCACTTTTTCTTCTTGGGCCAATCTTGTCGATTTTTGTTCTAACCAAGAAGAATAATTTCCTTTAAAAGGAATTCCTTCCCCTCTATCTAACTCAAGAATCCATCCTGCTACATTATCCAAGAAATAGCGATCGTGTGTTACAGCTATAACTGTTCCCTGGTATTGTGCTAAATGATGTTCTAACCATTGTACTGATTCCGCATCTAAATGGTTTGTTGGTTCGTCTAATAAAAGAACATCCGGCTGTTTCAACAATATTCTGCAAAGAGCCACTCTTCTTCGCTCCCCACCTGATAAGTTCTTAATGAGAGCATCACCGTCCGGGGTTCTTAAAGCATCCATTGCCACTTCTAGCTGATTGTCTAATTCCCATGCATTTAAGGCATCTATCTTATCCTGAAGCTCGGACTGTTTAGCCATTAGCTTATCCATTTTATCAGGATCTGAATACACTTCTTCTAAACCAAACATGTCGTTTATTTTATTGTATTCGTCTAAAATCGCCACAGTTCCGGCAACCCCCTCTTTCACTACCTCAAGTACCGTTTTAGTTTCGTCCAACTCAGGCTCTTGCGATAAATAGTCTACAGAATAGTTTGGAGAAAAAACAACATTACCCTGATGGTTCTTATCCAATCCTGCAATGATCCTGAGTAAAGTAGATTTTCCAGATCCATTCAATCCTAGAATCCCAATTTTAGCACCATAGAAAAAGCTTAGATATATATTCTTTAGTACCTGTTTGTTCGCTCCAGGAAAAGTTTTACTTACACCTGACATTGAAAAGATTACTTTCTTATCATCTGACATATTCCATTTTTTTTGATTGCCACAAATATAAAACTATTTAAGATGTTCTTAGAACGAAAATAAAGGGCCATAAATAAAAAACCCGCATTTTAGCGGGTTTTTTTATTAGTAATCTAAACCATTGAGATATTTGAGTTTTCTCTGCCAGACCTTAAGTTCACTTTTGTAATTTTCTATATTATTTAAAACATTCTGGATAAGTGGGTTATCTTGAGAAGCATTCGATATAAAACTTACATTATTTTCTAATTGCTTAATTTCTCTTGTTAATTCGTCACATTTTTTTCTGACAAAATGATGTTCAGATTCTAACTTTCTCCCATCATTTTGAGCCGCATAGGAATCGACAATGTTTTTAAACTTTAAAAAGCTGGACTCATCTTCATCTAAATCCAGTTTTTTATAGGCCGAATCTAACGTTTTGTTGAATTTTGTATTCAAATGTCCCATATTACCGGGTACCTCTCCTAAATTTCTCCATTCTTCAACAAAAGTATTTACTGCATCTAAATCTATATTTTCTTCCTGTTTAATTTCTTCTTTAAAATTTCCAAGCAATTCCTTTTTCTGGTCGATTATTTCACTTTGCTCTGTATTTATACCATCTTGTCTTTGATGTAATCGATCAAAATAGTGATTACATGCCGCTTTAAATCTCTTCCAAATTTTATCTGAATCCTTTCTTGGTACGTGACCAATTTTTTTCCAATCTGCTTGAATCTTCTTAAATATATCAGTTACAGTTTTCCAATCTTCACTATCTTTTAAGGATTCTGCCTGCTCTATGAGTTGCATTTTCTTATTTAGGTTATCGAGCTGTTCCCCTTTGATAGACTTGAAATAGTTGTTTTTTTCTTTATTAAAATTTCTAGTGGCATTCTTAAAAGCAGACCAAACTTCCTCGTTTCTTGTCTTGGTGACTCGACCAATATCTAAAAATTCTTTTCTTAAGGCTTCAACTTTTTTTATTGCTTCCTGCCAAGATTGACGGGATTCCAATTTACTAAAATCAATTTCCTCAATTCGCTTGATTACTTCAAATTTAAGATCGACATTTTTTTCTAATTGTTCATCAATTACTTTTTGAAACTCATGTCGTTTTTCGTGAATTTTTTTAGTAGCTTCACTGAATTTATGCCAAATCTCTTCTCTGTATTCTCTTGCTACAGGTCCAATTTCTTCTTTCCAAATCCTATGTAACACCTGCAACTCTCTAAAAGCCTTATCAATATCCTTATTTTCGGCCAAAGCTTCAGCACGTTCAACCAGCTTACTTTTCTCTTCAAAATTATGTTTAAAATCGAGATCTTTAAATTCGTTAGACAAATGAAGAAGATCATAAAATCTTTCTACATGGTGCTGATATGTTTGCCAAATATCGTTGTAATTTGCTTTGGGAATTTGACCAATATTTCTCCATTCTGTTTGCAGATCTTTAAAATCCTTGTACATAGATGCCGGTTCGGCATTGTCTATCAAGTCCTTTAGACGCTCAATTAATTCGGTCTTTTTTACCAGATTCTCCTTTTGTTCTGCTTCAAGAGCTAAGTAAGCCTCTTGTCTTTTTTTCTTAAAACCATTTACAAGTGAGTTAAACTTCGATTTAAAAGGTGAACTGAAATGGAAATCCATTTCATCTCCTCCTGCTTCAATAAATTTCGCTTTTTCTTCTTCAATTAAACCTTTGAATTTAGTGTCGAATGTTTTCTTAAAATCAAAAAAATATTTTTTAACTTCCTTGATCGGAGATCGATATAAAATATTTTCAAACTCAACCAGCAAGTCTTCAATTTTTAGAGTAGAAAAGTCCAGTGTATCTTGCTTTTCAGACTTGTCGGAATTTCCCCTGTCGTTTTTCTCCGATATAACATCTTTTTCTGCCTCGGCTTCAAGAGGTGTTTTTCCTTCAGACGGTTCTTCTATTTCTCCCATAATTTCATCAGCAGCTACTTTGGTTTCTTTTTCAACCACCTCTTCATTTAAATCTAGATTCAATGTTTCTTTAGACTCTAATATTTCGATAGATTCTTCAACAATTTTTTCTGATTCTTTCATAATTTCCCCGACAGCCTTAGTTTTTTCTGGCAATTCCTCAACTATCTTCACGGTATCTTCAACAACCTCTTTCTTTGCTGTTTCTTTAACAACCTCTTTTTCAAATTCTTGTAAAGAATCATCCGTTATTTTTTTTTCGTTTGATGGTTGGTCTTTAGGAAGCTTAGGATCTATATTTTCTAACATTGTAAAACAAGTTTAAGTTCAAATTTGCCAATCGATTCTTTTGAAAACAAATGATAGCCAGTTCATCGATTGTATGTAACAGATGTAAAATCTGTATTGCCGTTGCGCAATTTACTCAAAATTTTAGTAATTCCATATTTCCCATGCCTTTTCGGCCTGTAATTCTAGCATCTCTTTTCCGTTTTTTATTTGCGCACAATAAAACTTTGCCTTTTTCAAAAAAAGCGTTTCAGAAGGATTATAAATTAAGTCGTAAAACAGATGATCCTGGGTAATGAATTCATATGGTAGGTTTGGGCAATCATGAACATTTGGAAAAGTGCCCACAGGGCTGCAATTAACAACTATGAGATGTTCTTTTATGATCTCTTCATTCAAATCTTCATAACTTATTGTATTTTCTCTTCTTATCTCTCTGGACACATACTTAAAGTCAATTCCAAGTTTACCAAAGGCATAAGCTACCGCTTTAGAAGCACCACCCGTACCTAAAATAAGTCCTTTTTTGTGGATGGCTTTAATAAACGGGAGAATAGAATATTCAAATCCGTAAACGTCTGTATTGTAACCCTTAAGTCGATTTCCTTTTAATATCTTAACCGTATTCACTGCCCCAATTGATTGAGCTTCTTCGTCAATTTCATCCAAAAAAGGCATCACTTTTTCTTTATAGGGAATAGTTACATTGAATCCTTTTAAATTGGGTAGAGATTTTAATAATGGATCTAAATCTTCTATTTTATTTAAATCAAAATTGGTGTAATAAAAATCCTTTAATCCGGAATTCTCAAATTTCTCATTAAAATAACCTTTTGAAAAGGAATAGTTTATTTGCTTGCCCAATAAACCAAAGAGGGATTTTACCTTCTTTATTTCCGCCTGATCCTTGTCCATATTCATTATATTGGGGATTGACGTTTTTTCATTTTTTTCTCATCATGACGCTTTCCATACCATTCAAGCACGAGCAGTATCACTATACCGAATATGATATAACCAATGGCCACCCAAGTAGATTGATCGGTGAAACTAGGCCAATACCGTTGGTAATTTTCAATTATAACATCACCTTGACTATCATACAGCATCTCTCCTCGTTCATTCAATTTATACACTGCCTCTTTCCAAGGCCAAACAATACCCAAAGAGCCCGTAATAAAACCTATGATCACGGCAATAACAGGTTGATGCCACCTCTTAAGCAAATAACCCACAATATGCGAAATTACGATCAGGCCTGTTAACGAACCTAGAGAGAAAAAAGTGATTATTTTAAGGTAATGCATGCGCACTTCATCGTGAATAAAAGAGAAATCAAATTGCACTACATCGACGATGATCTTAAAAAGTTCATTGACAGAATCGACCAAAAGAAGTACATAATTCCCCAAAAGAATAAGAATAAATGAACCTGATAATCCTGGTAAGGTCATACCACTTACACCGATTACCCCACAGAGAAAGACAAACCAAAGTTGATCATTTTCTGTTGCCGGATCCATAAAACTGATGGCTAATCCCAATAAAATTCCAGAGAGAATAAAGAGTATATTTTTCCACGACCAATCTTTAAAGTCTTTTAAAATATAATAAATCGAGCCAATGATCATACCAAAAAAAGTACTCCAAACGTACAGTTCATAATGCCTTAAAAAATAGTCTAAAACTCTGGAAACACTGAAATAGCTGAAAACACTTCCTGCGAAAACAAGTACTAAAAAGCGTCCATTGATATATTTATAAAAACTCTTAAATCTGCCATCAAATAGTAATCTAAAGGCTTTTTTATTTATTTTTTGCAAGGAGTAAATCAATTCCTCATAAAACCCCGTGACAAATGCCACCATGCCTCCTGAAACCCCCGGAACTTTGTTAGCTGCTCCCATGGCCACACCCTTCACAAATAAGAGTATTCTATCAGAAAGTGTTCTGGTGTTTTCCATTTATAACTTTTTCTTTTTGGCCAATTGCTCTAATAACAAAATGGAACCAATACCCAGCGAGAAAAGAAAAATAGCAAAGAATAATTGATTGTCTCCTTCATAGGCAAAAGGTGATACGCTTTCGTCTCGTAAAACTTTCATCTTATCATCTATCATTTGATATTCCAATACTTTTTTCCACGGCCAAATTTTATTTAAAGATCCGATAATAAATCCGGTTAAAACGGCTAATGTCAATCTTTCATAATGAGTGAATAACCATTTCAGAAGTTTGGAAAAACTCAGCAAACCGACTGCAGCACCAAGTGCAAGAAAAAACAATAAACTATAATTTTTATCGTGAATAGCATCTAAAACCGGTTTATATGCCCCTAATAACAACAAAATAAAACTACCAGATATTCCCGGTAAAATCATCGCACAAATCGCTAGTGCCCCAGAAGCAAAAATAAATAGATTCGTAATTTCAGTTTGCTGGGGCGGAATTTTCGTAATATAAAATGCCGCGATTGCTCCACCAATTAAACAAATAATCAACCCTAGATTCCACCTATTTATTTGCTTTCCTATGAAAAAAACACTCGCTAACACGAGTCCGAAAAAAAATGACCAAACCAAAACTGCTTCATTTTCGATGAGGTATTTTATCAATTTCGCTAATGAAAGTATACTAATTAAAATTCCTATTCCTAGTGCCAGTAAAAAGTTACCATTGATATGTTTCCATGCCTGAACAAATCCTTGCTTTTTTAAAATTTTTAAAGCACCAAAATTAATTTTGCTTATTGTATCGATCAATTCTTCATAAATTCCCGCAACAAAAGCGATTGTCCCTCCTGAAACCCCCGGAACAACATCGGCCGCACCCATGGCTACTCCCTTCAACGTGATGATCAAATACTCCTTTAAATTTCGAACCATAGAAAAACTATCATTTTGAATTGCCAAATATAACTATTTATGACCATCCTCTTTCTGACAAATGGCAAGTAAAATTTAAGAAAATCTGTGTTTTAATTTAAATCAATTTTCTTCCCTATGCACTTTGTCGATCGAAAATGCTGGAAAACAGATGGAAATGTATTCACAAGGTTCTAAAAATGGGTTTGAATATTGAATTCTTGCACCGGCTTCAATTTTTATGGATTCACCTTTGCCTAAAACAATAGTTTCATTTTCAATAACGAATTGTTTTCTACCCTTGATGATAAACGTATATTCATCAAATTCGGGAGTTTGAAAGGGCTCCGACCAACCGGGTGGTGCAATCATTTTTGCAATACTCAAATCTCCTGGAATACTAGCCAGTCCGAAATGTTCCTCAATAATTTTTCCATCGTCTGTAGGTACTAAAAATGGTGAACGCTGAATATTAAATTTCTTCATGTATAGAATTTAAATTGAATTAAGGATTTTACCATCTTCCATCGTTATAATTCGGTCTGTGTTTTTAGCAAAATCTTCATCATGCGTAACCACGAGTAAAGATAAGCCTTGTTCTGTCGATAACTTTCTGAACTCGTCAAACACTTTATCAGAATTATATGAATCAAGATTGCCTGTTGGCTCATCTCCCATGATAATAAGTGGATCATTGATAAGTGCACGAGCAATGGCAACTCTCTGTTTTTCTCCTCCTGAAATATTAAATGCTTTTTTGTCAGCCAATTTTTCTATTCCAAGCTTTTGCATTTTTTTTAAAGCATTTTCTCTGATCTGTTCCAATGAATATTCTCCCAATTTTTTTGCAGGGATCATCACATTTTCTAAGACGGTAAATTCAGGTAATAAATAATGAAACTGAAATACAAAACCAATATGCTTATTTCTTATTCGAGCTAATTCATTTGAACTTTTTCCTGTAACCAATTCATTCTTAATCAATAATTCTCCCGAATATTCTGTATCCATGGTAGATAGAATGTAGAGCAAAGTAGATTTACCACATCCCGATTTCCCCATGATCGATGCAAATTCTCCTTGATTGATAAAAAAATTGATATCCTTTAACACGTGGAAATTATTCGGTTTTTTAAAGTATTTGTCGATATGTTTGGCCTCTAAAATTTTTTCCATTTTTACTGACCTCTTATAATTTTTATCGGGTCTACTTTTTTTGCTTTTTGTGAAGGAAAATAGCCTGCAAAGAAGGTCGATAGTATGGCAAAACTAAATCCTATGATATAATACAAGGCTTTAAAATTTACCGGAAAGGTTTTGATTGTGGGTAGTGCTTCTGTTTCAAATGGGATTTGATCAATCATCCGCGCCATCATATATCCGATAATTAGACCCAAAACACCCCCCACAAAGCCAATAATGACTGCCTGGCTCATAAAAATCATTTGAACATCTTTTCCAGAAAAACCTATCGCCTTTAAAATGGCTATATCATTCATTTTTTCATAAATAACCATATTCAGGATATTATAAATTCCAAACCCGGCCACAATCAGAAGAGTAATTGAAACGGCATAAGTGATAATATTCCTAATATTAGTTCCTGTTTCGAATTGTGCATTGGCTGTTTTAACATCTATAGCCGTTACATCAAATTGATTTTCTATTTGTTTTGAGAGATCGACAGATTTCTCGATTTCAAACATTTTTACATTGATATCTGTTATGTAATTAGATGATTCATTTAGCATTTTTTGAGCAGTTCTTAAGTTTACAAAACTTTGGATATTATCAATTTCTGCTATTCCGCTTTGATAAATCCCGACAACTTTAAGATAAAAGGGATCTCCTTTCACCGTGCTGATTTGAACTCTATCACCAAGATCAAGCGACATATTTTTAGCTATACCTGCACCGATTAAAATTCCGTTTTCATTTTTAACCAAATCATTTACATTTCCCTTAACTACATAATCGCCAAACTGAAAAAAATCGGCTTCTTGCATTGGCATAATACCACTTAGCGAACCCCCCAAATCGATGGAGCCGGATTTGTAGAAAATTTGAGTGTTTACTTGAGGAATTGCTGCTTTTACATCCGCATTTTCCTCTAAATGATGAATAAGTGGCAGTGCATTGTAGATTTTCTTCTGGCTCAGTTTGGGTTTTACCGAATGAACTACCTTCATTGTGTTTTCTGTGCCAAAAAGATAAGCAACCGGTTGTTTTTCCGTTGGTTTGATTTCATTGTAAATATGTACATGGGGAGTTCTGTTTAAAACTAAACCATCTAACATTTCATTTAACCCGGTCATAAAACTAACTAGGGTGATGTAAGCCGAAATACCAAAAGTCACACCCAACGAGGCAATTGTCGTTTGTTTAATTTTAGAAAACAAATGAGTTTTAGCAATGGGTAAGATGATTTTCCAATCTATCATTATTCAGATTTTATGATTGCTGTTTCCTCATTCAAACCTTCTAAAATCTCTACATATTCTATATTCATCAGACCGGTTTTAACATCTACCAGTCCATTTTTTGTGCGAACTTTACCATTGTCTACTAGAAAATCTCTGGGAATTGTAAGTGCATTATCTTTTTTTCTGATAATAATATTTGCTTCACCTGACAACCCCGGATACAAAATTTTGGGAGGATCATCGAAAAAAGCATCCACGATAAAGGCATTTGATTTTAGATCTTTTTGGGGATAAATTTTACTGATTTTTCCTTTGAACAATTGTTTTTCATAAGCGTCTAAGGTAATTAATACAACTTGATTTTTTGTTAGTTTTACGATATCCACTTCGTCTATCTGAAGTTTTAAAACAAACGTTGAATCTTTACCAATTGAAGCGATAGGCTCCATCGTATTTACGATTTCCCCTTCCTTTTTATACAAAGCATAAATTTTACCTCTAATTTCACTTTTAACAGTAAAATCCTTTGAATTATAGCTGGCAGTTTCGAGATTGTTTTGTGCTTGTTTATAAGAAGTTTCCAACTCAAATTTTGTTCTTTCATATCTCTGTTCCAACAACTTCAGGCTATTTCTAGACAATTCAAACATAAGCTGCCTCGAATCTAATTCTATTTTTGATCCAACTTTTTGGTTCCAAAGCTTTTCTTGTCTATAAAAATTGATCGAATCATTGCTATACTGTAAACGTGCGGCATCAATTTCTTTTTGTAGATCTGATAAAATGGCCGAACTCCCTTTGTAATTTTCCCTCGCAACCTCTAACGATAACCTGGCATTTTCCTCATTTAATTTTGGGGTGTTATTTCTGATCTGAACTATGGGGTCACCCATATTCACTAAATCACCTTCATCAACATAATAAGTTTCGCAAATTCCGGCCACAGAACTAAAAGCCTGGTAAAGACTATCTGGTTGAACTATCAAAGAGCTGTAAACAGACTCTATAATATCTCTTCTTTTGGCGTAAATTTCATTTTCTTCTTGTTTACATGAAAAAATGAGTAAGAATAAAATATATGTTAGTAATAAAACGGACTTTTTTGATAAAGTGTGGAAATACTTATTCATCACGTATAAATTCTATCTTAAAATTAATGATTTTAAAACGAATTGCAGTAAAACTTAAGACTCATTTAGTAATAAAATAAGCTCAAAAAAAAAAAAATGGAGCTTTTTATGAGCTCCATTTTAAACAAATTCTAATTTGTTTTTATTCAAACCAAATCGAAATATATTTAATCCTCGCAAGATCCGGTATTTGTTCTTTTGAGATGGGGTCGAGATTATCTTCAGACAAACCTAGATCACTCTTTTCCAGTACAATAGAACCATTTATTTCATCTACATAAATAATGGCTGAGGTAAAGGTTGGATCTATTTTTGTAAAAGAATAATTTGAAGCAACATCACCGTAACTTGAGGCGACTGAAATTCCTTTTTCTGTTTTAAATAAAGGAGAATAAATCTGTATTCTTTCAATATAGTTGAGCGAATCTTTAGGAATGTTGGGATAAATGGACAACATATGTTTTCCTTTCTTATCGTAGACCACAAATTCATTTACGAAATCTCTGTCCGGTGGGATCATGACCACCGAATCATTTTTAAAAAAATTAAGTATATCTTCTTTGGAAGACATTTTAGTTATAGGTCCAACTTGGTCTTTCGTAATTTCAAATTCCTTTTCCTTACTGCATTGCCAAAGGAGAACAGTCAATAATAATAGAAGTAGTTTTCTTGTCATATATAGCTATTTTTATTTCTTCATCATTTTATTTAGTATACCAAAAACACCTCTCACAAAAGTAGCACTTGTCACAACTTTAAGCAAAGGATCGATTGCTGATTTATTACTTTTCGACCTACTTCTCTCATTCTTGACGGTTGAGGTATGCTCTAATTTTTCATTTAATATTTCATAGGCACTTTCCCGATTTATCACTTCATTGTATTTCGCTACCAATTTTGAATTCGAAATCAATTCATCCAACTCCTTATCGGTAAGGATATCCATTCTGCTCATAGGAGCGCGCAGCAAGGTTCTGGCCAATGGAGTTGGCATTCCCTTTTCGTTTAACACAGTTACAAGTGCTTCACCGGTTCCCAGTTTGGTCAATTCTTGATCGACTTCATAAAAATCTGAAATGGGATAATTCTGGGCTGCTAATTTAATACCTTTTCTGTCATTTGCTGTAAAAGCGCGCAAAGCATGTTGAATTTTTATTCCGAGTTGAGACAACACATCGGATGGTATATCTTTCGGATTTTGTGTAACAAAATAAATACCAATACCTTTTGATCGAATTAATTTTATAATGCTCTCTATTTGATCGAGTAAAGTTTTTGTGGCATTTTCAAAGACCAGATGTGCTTCATCTATAAAAATGACTAATTCTGGTCTGTCAGGATCCCCAATTTCAGGAAAAGTATTATAAATTTCGGCCAACAATTGCAACATAAAAGTTGAAAATAGCTTAGGTTGATCTTGAATATCGGTCAGTCTAATTACAGATATAATCCCCCTGCCATTTTCATCAATTCTTACCAAGTCATTAACATCAAAAGATTTTTCCCCAAAAAACAGATCTCCCCCTTGTTGCTCCAGTTCCACAATCTTCCTCAAAATTGAACCGGTCGAAGCGGTTGAGATTCTTCCATATTTTTTCTCAAATTCATCTTTTCCTTCATTGGTGGCGAACTGAAGGACTTTTTTAAAATCATCTAAGTCTAAAAGTGGTAACTTTTCGTCATCACAGTATTGAAAAACAATAGCTAAAATACCCGTTTGAACATCGGTTAAGTCCAAAATTCTAGAAAGTAATGTAGGACCAAACTCGGATACAGTCGCTCTTAGCCTTACTCCTTTTTGTTGGGATAAACTGAGTATTTCTACAGGAAATCCTTTTGGTTCATAGGGCAAACCAATTTGAGCATGTCGCCTCGTTATATGATCATTTTCTGTGCCTGCCTTCGCTATTCCACTTAAATCACCTTTCACATCCATCAATAAGACTGGTATACCATTATCTGATAAGTTCTCAGCAAATACTTGAAGAGATTTCGTTTTACCTGTCCCTGTTGCACCGGCAATAAGACCATGCCTGTTAATTGTTTTCAGTGGAATCCGAACAAAGGCATCTTTAATTGGTTCTCCGTCGAGCATAGCCGCCCCTAGAACAATGGATCCGCCTTTTATTTGATAACCTTGATGAATTTGACTGATAAAGTCATCCCTTCGTGCCATATAGATATTTTTGATAAAAATAGTTTAAAACCTTATAACATAAAAATTGTTCTAGTTTAAATATCTTTGCAAAAATTTAAAATTTGGAAGCCAAAACGCAAGAGTTGATCAATGTTGGAATGATGCTCCCCTTAATGGAGGAATTTTACACCATACAGGGGGAAGGAGCCCATACTGGGAAAGCTGCCTACTTTATAAGAATTGGCGGTTGCGATGTTGGCTGTCATTGGTGTGATGTAAAAGAAAGCTGGAATGCAAAATTGCACCCTGCTACGGCCACAGAGCTAATTATAGAGAATGCAGTTAAATACTCTGATACCGTTGTAATTACCGGGGGTGAGCCATTGATGTGGAATTTAGATATCTTGACCCAAGCCTTGCAAAATCGAAATGTAAAAACCCATATTGAAACTTCCGGAGCTTACAAACTATCAGGTGTTTGGGATTGGATTTGTTTATCACCTAAAAAGAATAAATTACCCTTAAAAGAAGTGCAGGAAAGAGCGGACGAATTAAAGATGATTATTTACAATAAGAACGATTTTAAGTTTGCAGAAGACCAGGCCACAAAAGTAAGTGAACACTGTACACTATTTTTACAACCCGAATGGAGTAATCGTGAAAAAATGACGCCCTTGATTGTTGATTATGTTATGAAAAATCCTAAATGGAAAATTTCATTGCAAACCCATAAGTATTTAAACATTCCTTAATAAGATCAATTGAGTTTGGCTATTTTATTTTGGACCAGATTCAGTATATAATGAAATTGTTCAGCTTTCTCCATGTCAGAATTATCAATTTCAATAGCATCTTTGGCCTTAATTAAAGGAGATATTTTTCTCTTTGTATCCAGTTCATCTCTCATGATCACGTTTTCCAATACTTCCTCATAGGACACTTCCTCCTTTTTGTCTGTCATTTCTTTGAACCTTCTTCCTGCTCTTACTTCTGGCTTCGCACTTAAAAACAGTTTTATTTCAGCATCAGGAAAAACAACAGAACCTATATCTCTGCCATCCATCACCAAGCCTCTATTCTCGCCTAATTTTTTTTGATAGTTTACTAATTTTTCACGGACTTGTGGTATTGTAGATATTTTACTGACCAAATTCGATATTTCAAGGGATCTTATTTCGCTTTCCACATTTTCACCGTTTAAATACATTTCTGAAAAACCCAGATCAGGATTAAATACAAAGTCCAAATCAACTTGATCCAACCCTTTTACGATGCATTCAACATTCAAATCATCTTCATTAACCCAACCCTTTCGTTGGGCATACAGCGCAACGGCTCTATACATAGCTCCTGTATCTACATAAATGTAACCCAGTTCTTTTGCCAACATTTTGGCGATGGTACTTTTTCCTGTAGATGAATAACCATCAATGGCGATTATAACTTTTTTATTCATTTTTTAAAATCCTCGTCTATTTAAATCGATGAGCAATGAAAACGTACTCGAATTAGTCACCGGATGATATTTAGTAAATGCATATTCAAATGTAAGCCTTCCTGTTCTTAATCCAAAACCTGCACTAAAACCCGCAAAGGTTCTAGTTTCGGTTAAATTTAATTCAGCCCCTCTTCTAAAATTATATCCCAATCTAATATTAAAAGCCTTTTCGGGGAAAAATTCCGCTCCAATTACGACATGCCTAATGGCCTGATCAAAAAAATTAATTGTTTCATCGGTAATCTCTCCATCTAAATTACTTGAACTATTAGACGGATTCGGCTCGGCAATATACCAGCTTTGCAAGCTGTTAATAGTTAGGTACCATTTTAAAGGTACGTCTTGCAATTGGTAACTGGATGAAATGGCGATTTCAAGTGGCAACTCCTCTCTTATCTCATCAAAAACAGTAATTTGATATCCTAAATTTCTTATTACAGCAGCAAAAGTGTATGGTTTTGTGTCGTCGAAATAATAAATACCAAAATCCGCCGCAAGTCCGGCGGAATGATAATTTTCTATTCTTGAACTAAGGTATTTCATATTTGCTCCCAAATAAAAGGCCGAATAGGGAATTTGATAAGCATAACCCATCGAAATAGCAATATCTCGGGCACCAAATTCTCCCGTTTCAATACCCGACTCATCTGCACCAATAAAATCTCCGTAATCTAAATATTGAATTCCACCATGAAGTGTTCCAAATCTCCGATTCACCAAATGGGCAAAAGTGACTGAACCCATATTTAAGTCACCCAAATAGTTGATGTAATTAACTCCTAATCGATTATCTATAAATCTATTAATGCTTGCAGGATTCCATAGAGGCTGGTTAACATCGTCTTTCATGGTATAAATATCTCCGCCCAAAGCAGCTTGTCTGGCCGAGACGGGAATATTTAAAAAACTAAAAACACGCTCCCCTCCTACTTGCGCAAAAGCGAAAGTAGAAAACAAGAATAATATAATAAGTAGGGCGTTTTTCATTCAAACGCAAAGAAAATGCAAAAAATAAGGATAACCTAATTGATTCTTTTTGAATCAACGAGGTACATTATTCTTAATCGCAGGTAATGTTTGCAAATAGGTATAAATTGCATCTATTTCTTTATCCGTCAAGTCTAAATAGGGAACCATCGGATACCTTATGGCAATTTGGCCTTCAACAATTCCGGATTTAAGTGCATTTCTAAATTTTTCTTTAGACCATTTTCCAATTCCGGTCTCTTTATCAGGGGTAAGATTTGAAGACAGTATCACTTCTCCTTCCATATTCAAAAGCTTATTCCCTCCTCCAAAATATCCCGGACTTTTTTCTGGTTCCAAGAAGTTATTTGTCTTAAAATCAGCAGAATGACATGAGAAACAATCTAAATTATGGGTCAAATATTTCCCTAATTCTATGGGATTATTTTCATCTGGCATGAGTATTTTTTCTTTTGGATAAGGAAATGGCTTAAAAACAGTATTAGTCAATACTTTTGTTAAAAATGACGGTTCAACGGGAATGGTTGGTGTTGAATTTGCTTTAACATAGGGATGATCAGACCGAAGAAATGACAATATCGCATTGATATCCTCGTCTGCCATTGTCGGTAATTTTGCCATATAAGGGGGAGCATATTTTCCGTCTCTCTTAATCCCTGTTCGCAATAAATAGACAATTTCGCGATCTGTCCAATTTCCAATTCCATGTGTTGTATCATTAGTGATATTTGCAGAATAAATGGTCCCAAATTCTTTAGGGGCATCTCTCATAAATTTTCCCGTCAGTTGTCCGGTTTCTTCATTTAAATGACAATTAGCACATAAAACTTTGGCCAGTTTCTCACCTCTTATAATTGATTCAGGGGTACTATTTACTGCAAAATTTATCTCTTCCGTTTTATAAGAGGGTATACCTTTTATATGAATATAAAGTCCTGCACATATGATAAGAACAATGACAAGGAGCAATAATTTTCCAATGAATTTAAAGGCTTTTTTCATGAATACTGGATTTAGTTGTTGACGTTATCTTAAAATTAATCAAAATAGCGCACTGATTTACAATTAAATAAAATATCAATCAGTGATCTTAATAATTCTTGCCGAATTTTCACACATTATCGATATCTCCAACTTGATAAATCAGCATTTTTTGGGGCAGATTTCTCAATTCTTTCCATAATCTTTGGAACATACATGGAGTTATATCTCAAACGGCTGATGTAATTTGGATTTTCTTGATCCCCATTCCAGCAGTGCTCTGCTCTATCCCCGTAATCAACCTCGCCTTCATAGTAGGGATCTGTCGTAGATTCTAGAAAATCTTCCATCAAATAAACCGCATTATTGAGATAATAATTATCCATATCTCCGCAGTAAATATGAATTTTTCCTCTCAATTTTTCCCCCAATTTATCCCAATCCCTCTCCAGTATATATCTCAAATCATAATTTTCTTTCCAGTAATTAGCAACCACTGGATTTATTTCTCCCGTCATTTTATCCCAAATCCGTTCAGGATATCCATCCTTGCCTTGCGGGGAATAAGTAGCCTCCCATATGTCCCATTGCTGACCGGATCTAGAGTGATCACCCAAAACCAATTCATAATGATTGGCCCTTTTTACAGTAGAACTGATCTGACCCAAATAGTCTCTTTTAGCAGGTATTTCTAAGGAGTTAAAATCACTTTCATAATAATAAGCATTTTTATCCTCATAAATATTATTCAAGCAATAAGCTCTAAAATCGATGGGATCAGGACAAGCAGCGAAACAACCATTGTACTCATCTGGATACATCACTTGAACCGCCAGTGCCTCCCAGCCACCCGTAGAACCACCGTAAAGAAAACGGGCCCAACCCTCACCCATTCCGCGAAATTTTTGTTCGATAAAGGGAATGAGCTCATAGGTAATTGCATCTCCGTAAGGGCCTTGTGATGCTGAATTTACCGCATAGGAATCGTCGTAGTAAGGAGTTGGATGTTGGATCTCTATTATGATAAATCTCGGAAAGTCCGGTTCATTCCATCTCTTATAAAAATCATACGCCTCTTGCTGTTGAATGATGTTGTAGCCTTTTACATTAAACCTCTCTGCAAAATCAGGTTCCAAAGTGGGGTCAGGAGCAGTAGTTCTAAATCCACCGAAATCTGCAGGGAAATGCCCATGAAAAATCATGATGGGATATTTGGCTTCCGGATGTTCTTCAAAACCCTTTGGTAAAAGTACATGAGCTCCTAAAAAAATATCTCTACCCCAAAATGAAGAAAGCTTTTCTGACTTCATTTTTACATGTTTTATCCACTCCGAATCTTTTGGTACTTCTATGGGTTCTATCTTCTCTGTCATCACGATCTGGATATCCTTAATTCCTTCCTTGCCAATCTCAATTTTCATCGGTTTGCTATAAAGATTCCCGGGTGATAAATTCCATTGTTGCCCCTCTCCATTGTCCATTGGTAACTTAACGGTATGTCCCGTAGATAGCTTAAAATCCTCATAAACATGCAGCAATGCCTGAACATAATAAGTACCTGGCTTTATATCTCTCAAATTTGAAATTGGATAGCCAAATGCTTCTTGATCAAATAATTGACTTTCTGAAAAATGTAAATTTTCCACATTCATACCAAAGATCAATTGAGTCTGTAAACCATCATTTATTTGAAATCTGGGTTCCTTTTTATCATTATTAGAAAACATTAACAGCAACCTACCTTGCAGGTTTTCTTGTGATAAGGATGGATCAACTGAAATTTGTATAGAAGTATTATGAACCGAAATGTTTTCATTTTTGCAAGCGATAAAAACAGTAAAAATCAGGACGAGATAGCTCAATTTTTGCATTGGAAAAAATTTAATAAAACTAAAGATATACTTTTTAAATTGTTTTTAACCAACCGGCTATGCTTAATCTTTTTCTGTTATAAGAGGGATGTACTTCATGTTCTAACTCATCACTTTTAAAAAATACTGATCTTCCACTAAATGGAAATATATTTTCCATTTTTTCATTATCAAGATAGAGGCTGAGATTTCCACCGTCAGTTATTTCCCAGTTATCATTTAAATAAGTAACAAGGCTATATTTTCTTCCTCTGTCACTTTTGAATTGATCAAGATGCTTTTTATAAAAACTACCTACATCGTACATGGCGTAATGAAATTCAAAGTCATTGATAGAGGTGTAACATGTGGCATTAAGGTAGTTTATGAAATTTTGAACTTGATTTAAAAAAGCTCTTTCATAAGGGTCCTCGGTTTTATTGTCTATCCATTTAATAAGATCTCCTCTCACCTCTGTATTCCTTTGATAGTCAAAGTTTTTACCAACTCCGGCAGGATTCATTTCTTTGTTATCGTAATATTTGGCTAAATTTTTTCTTAATCCGGAAACGACTACGTCATCCAAGAAATGATCAACAAATCCAAATTTTTGGTCAATTAGACCCTGAATTAAGACCTCGTATTTGTCGGTCTCAGACATTAAATTTGTCACCGTATTTTTTTAGGGATTTTACGTAAATATCGCGAAGAAATCGATACAAACATCAATTATTGTTCAGAAAAAATTCTCTTACAAAAATACTCCAACAAATGCTCAAATTATCAAAATGATTTAAGAAAGGATTAATCAATTGATTTATCTGGTAATTCGAGAACAGTGGATGTTTCCAGTTCGTTCCCGGCTATTCCTTTGATACTTCCAAAAAGCGCCGAAATATTTTCCTGCACCACCCAAATCTGTTTTTCCCGAATTGACCATAATTTATGCATCGCTTTTTTTTCAGAATTCAGCTGATCGATCATTCCGTCATAATTCTCTACAATTCGCTTGATGTTTTGAACAAATTCGTTGGACGTTAAATAATGATAGAGCAATTCCATCTTATCCCCTTTATTTTCTTGTGATAATTTGGCGGCATATGTTTTAATCAACATTTCTCGCAAAACAAAAGAAAGGCTTTTTACTTCGTGATATCCGCAAATCCATACTCCGTTTTTCTCTCCAAAACGTTCCATATCGGAAGGCATTGTTTCGGTTACTAATATCGCCACGTCAGCCTTGCATGTAACTTGATCTTGCTTTAGCTTATCAATCCAATCATTTGAGAAATTTTTAGTGCGTTTGCTTTCATAAACTATTGACCCACAATTCTTTTGTAAAGAATTAACCACAAATTGGATACAATCTGCTCCTCGAATTCCCTTTGGTACTTCCGCTATTTTATCAAAAGGATAATTTTTCATCAGTAGTTCTTCCAAAGCTAATTCCTGAACTTCACCTTGCAACTGCATGGAACCTTGTTCTGCCTTGCGTTTCATTTCCTCAGCCAATTTTTTATTGTCCTCAATTTGTTTGAGAAGTTTTATTTTTTCCAATTCAAAATTTTCTCTTTCCTTGGCCCTGGCCTTCTCCTCAATTTCTCTTTGTCTTTCTAACAACTGCTTCTCCACATTTAGCTGAAGCTCCTCTTGCTTTTCTTTCAAATCTGCTTCCTTTCTCATTAATAGGACCTCTTTCTCTTTGAGCAATTTGTTTTCCTGCCTTCTTTTATCATTTTCCTGCTCCAAAGATTTCATCTTCTCTTCATAATATTCCATCGCCCTCTTTCGAATTTTGACAGATTCTTGTTCGAGCGCCTTATTCAGTTGAGTTTTCAAAATATCTTCTTGTTGCTCCTTTAAACGATCCAACATTCTTTTCTCCTCTTCTAACTTTTCTTTTTCCTGCTGCATCCTTTTCCCTTGCTCCATCATTTTTTTTTCAAATTCTGCCTTGTAATGGGCTTCGAATTTTCCGGATAACGCTTCCTCTACATCAAATTGATGTCCACAATTGGGGCAAGTAATTTTATCAGTCATAATTTTTTTGAATATGAAATATTAGGTTTAAAACAATAAATATTAATAAAAGTTGTAAAGATAGGAAATAGAGCAAGGAGATAACCAATATAAATCTATACCCTTAACCGGTAAAAAAATTATTCTAATTCAACAATTACTTCAATTTCTACAGCGATATTGTTGGGTAAAGAATTGTGACCAACAGCTGCTCTGGCATGCTTTCCTTTTTCGCCAAAAACTTGAACCATAAGATCAGAAAAACCATTGATTACTTGAGGTTGATCATAAAAATCATCGGTACAATTGACCATTCCTCTTACTTTTACAAACTGTTTAATTCTGTTAAGATTCCCTGTAGCTACCTTTAAAACAGATAAAATTTCGATACCAGTTTCGCGAGCGGCTTGATAGCCCTGCTCAACAGAAAGATCTTTGCCTAGTTTTCCAAAAACATCCGGTCCTGCGCCCGCTAAATATAATGTATTGCCAACCTGTTTCCATTTCACAAAATTAGCTGCCGGTTTTGTTACTTCAGGAAGTACAATACCTAATTCTTCAATTCTTTTTTCAGGGTTTTGTCCATAACCAAAAAGCATTGATATAAGGAATAACAAAAGGGCAATTTTTTTTTTCATGTCATACTTGATTTTGGAATAAATATAGGCAATATAATTTTCCTTATGATGAATGAAAAAGGATTTGTATGACTGTGTGAGATGTAGAATACTTGATGGTCCATAAAAACAAAAACCCCGATTCGATATGAATCGGGGTTTTCAAAGAAAGGCAACG
>CAZWAN010000028.1:0-30952 GCA_964631875.1 uncultured Flavobacteriaceae bacterium | reverse complement strand
GCCGAAGTAGAAGCAAAATACAATGTAGAAAGGCAGGAACATCAAACTGAAATTGAAAAGAATAAGGCTTTAAGGGCCAGAATCCTTTTTTATGGATTGGCATTCCTCACCATGATTTCCATAATTTTAGGGATTATTTTTTATAAGAATTACAAATTAAAACAGCAAAATAAAATAGATCAATTGCAATATGAAACCCAATCCAGGGTGATCAATGCAACCATTGATGCAAAAGAAAAGGAGAGGAGAAAAATTGCCGAAATTTTGCATGATAGCGTAAGCGCTTTGTTGTCCTCTGCCAATTTACATCTGCAGGCCTCTAAACCTCATATGAAAGGCAGCGTGCCGGCTGAAATTACAAAAGCGCAGGGAATAATAGATGAAGCCGCGGTAAAAATTAGAGATCTTTCCCATCAGTTGATTTCATCGGTCTTGATGAAATTTGGTCTGGCTTATGCTGTACACGATTTATGTCAAAAGTATTCCAATTCTGAGTTGGAATTTATAAGTGATGATCATGGAATAAAGCGATATAACCAAAAATTTGAGATCAAAATTTATAATATTATCGAAGAACTGGTCAATAATATTATTAAACACAGTGGAGCAAAAAATGCCTCTATCAGCCTCTCAGAAAGAAACGCAAATACCCTTGTGATTCAAATTATCGACGATGGTGAAGGGTTTGACCTTAAAAAGGCAAGAACAAAGGATGGTTTAGGGTTGAGTCACATTGAAGCCCGTATCAAATATATGAATGGCGTTTTTAATATCAATACCAAAAGGGGAGAGGGAACGAGTATTTTTATTTCGGTGCCTATCTTTGCCAAATCAACTTCAGCTTCTTTTGCCTAGTTCAATTACTTCGAGATTTTTAATTTCACCCTTGTCTATTTCAAATCGAAGTAAGGTCCTTACCTGATGAAATCCGGAAATTCCTGCCGCGCCGGGATTCATATGTAACATTTCGTTTTCCCGATCATATTGTACCTTTAAGATATGTGAATGTCCGCAGATCATCAGCTTGGGTCTGATTTCACTGAGTTCTTTTTTTATCCGATCATCGTATTTTTTTGGATAACCGGCTATATGAGTGATCCATATTTTTACACCTTCAATTGTGAATATCTGATCTAAGGGAAACGCTGACCTCAATTCTTTTCCATCAATATTTCCATAGACAGCTCTTAAAGGCTTTATTTCCCTTATTTTATCGGCAACATGCATACTTCCTATATCCCCGGCATGCCATACTTCATCCGCCAAAGCGCAATATGTCAAAATCTTTTCATCAATAAAAGAATGCGTATCTGAAAGTAGTAATATTTTCAAGTCGACCTAAATTATACAATTAAACTTATCTTTGTTCAGCAAATAAAAGTACTGCTTTTGAGATATTTTATTGAGTTTTCTTTTAATGGAACCAATTATCACGGTTGGCAAGTTCAACCAAACGCTTCAAGTGTTCAAGAAATACTAGAAAATGCGCTCTCGGTTTTATTGAAGGAAAAAATTTCTGTAGTTGGTTGCGGTAGAACAGATAGTGGTGTTCACGCAGAACAATTTTTTGCGCATTTTGATTTCGATCAAATTATTGACACCGGTAATTTAAGATATAAACTGAATATTTTTTTACCTGCCGACATAGCAGTTCAATCTGTTTTTAGAACTGAAGATAGTCTGCATGCCCGCTTTGGAGCTATTTCGCGAACCTATCAATACCGAATTTCATTGAGTAAAGATCCTTTTCACAAGGACACTTTATTGCAGTACCCTTTTAAGAATTTAGATGTATCTTTGATGAATGAAGGGGCTAAAACCTTATTGAATTTCACCAATTTTAAATGTTTTTCACGTTCTAGAACCGATGTTAAAACATATGACTGCGAGATAACGGAGGCATTTTGGACAAAGAGTGGAGATGTTTTGGTATTTCAAATCACAGCCAATAGATTCTTGAGGAATATGGTGAGAGCAATTGTAGGTACTTTGTTAGATATCGGACAAGGAAAGATGACTATTACTGATTTGAAAAACACCATCGAAAGTGGAGAAAGAAGTAAGGCAGGCGCATCAGTTAAGGCACAGGGACTTTTTTTGACGAAGATCGTTTATCCTTCAAATAGTTTCAAAACGAATGGAGAAAAATAAAGAAAAAGTATCGGGTAAAATATTTGATTATCAGGTATTTAAAAAAATAATGGTCTATGCCAAAGTGTATAAACTCGAATTTTTTATTTCAGTAGTTTCTGTACTGCTATTGGCTGTACTTGGAGCAGTAAACCCTCTCTTAATTCAAAAAATCATCGATGTCTATCTGGCGGATAAAAACTGGGAAATGTTGCTCAATTTTTCGCTCCTTATGTTCGCAGTCTTGCTGGGTGAGGTCATTGTTCAATTTCTTTTTATTTTTTATGCCAACTGGCTGGGACAAAATGTTGTAAACGACATCAGGATCAAACTTTTTGACGATTTGTTAAAATTCAAAATGAGTTTTTTCAATCGTCAACCCGTCGGTAAATTGGTAACAAGAGTTGTGTCTGATATAGAAACGATAGAAAGTATTTTTAGCCAGGGTCTTTTTACGATTATCAGTGATTTACTGAAAATGGTTGTGATTGCGGGAGTTATGCTTTTTATCAATTGGAGATTAGCTGTAATTGTCTTTTTACTTTTACCGATACTCATTTACGCAACGCGATTGTTTCAAAAAGCGATGAAATTTGCATTTCAAGATGTGAGGGCTCAAGTTGCAAATTTGAATACTTTCGTACAGGAGCGAATTACCGGAATGGCGATTATCCAGTTGTTTACCAGGGAAAAAATAGAATTTGAAAAATTTAAAGAAATCAATAATAAGCATAAGAAAGCATGGATAAAAACGGTTTGGTATAACTCGATTTTCTTTCCTGTAGCCGAAGTATTGCCTTCAATTGCAACAGGTTTGGTGGTTTGGTATGGCGGTTTTCAGGCAATAACCGACAGTTCTATTAAACCGGGTGCGATCATCAGCTTTATCATGATGATCACAATGCTTTTTCGCCCTTTGAGGCAAATAGCAGATAAATTTACAGCCTTGCAAATGGGGATGGTGGCTGCCGATAGAGTTTTTGATGTGCTTGAGAATAATGACGAAGAATTGGATGAGGGTAAATTGGTAAAAGAAAATATTGAAGGTAAGATCACCATTAAAAATCTTCATTTCAGTTATATCAAAGATGAGCTGGTCATTAAAGGGATAGATCTGGAGGTGTTTCCCGGTGAAACGGTTGCAATTGTTGGGGCAACAGGTGCCGGTAAATCCACAATTATCAATTTGTTGAACAGGTTCTATCCAGTAAATACGGGTGTGATTGAAATTGACGACATACCCATTAATCATTATAAGCTGCATGAATTAAGAGAACATATTGCAGTTGTACTTCAGACCGTATTTTTATTCTCAGATACAATCTATAACAATATCACTTTAAAAAATCCGAATATTTCAAGGGAACAAGTTATTGCTGCCGCTAAAGATATTGGTATACACGATTTTATTATGACCTTACCCAATAATTACGATTATAACGTAAAAGAAAGGGGTATCATGCTGTCATCAGGCCAAAGACAATTAATTGCTTTTTTAAGAGCTTCGGTGAGTAACCCAAGTATTTTGATTTTGGATGAAGCTACTTCATCAATAGATTCACATTCCGAAATTTTGATTCAAGAGGCCACAGAAAAAATAACAAGAAATAGAACTTCTATCGTCATCGCGCATAGATTAGCGACAATTAAAAAGGCAGATAAAATAGTTGTGATGGATAAAGGCTTAATAGTAGAGCAAGGAACGCATGCAGAATTATTGGAAAAAGGTGGTTATTACAGTAAATTATACAATATCCAATTTTTGCAAAAAGAAGCGAGTTAAAATTTAGTAGGTAAGATCTTCTTTGATAATTTCAGACAAATCTTCTATATCTTCAAAGAGCACAAAAACGCCATTATTCACATAAGATATTTGTCCGGTTTCCTCTGAAACGATCAAAGCAATAGCATCAGTTCTATTGGTTATACCTAAAGCTGCTCTATGTCTCAAGCCAAAATGAGATGGGATATCTGCAGAATTTTCAATGGGTAAAATCACCCTGGTAGCCGTGATCAAATTCTCCTCAATGATTACTGCACCGTCGTGCAAAGGACTGTTCTTGTAAAAAATACTTTTTAAAATAGGCTTATTGACCAATATTTGCTGAGGATCACCGGTTACTTTAACAAAGTCCAGGCTATTACTTTTCCCAAGAACAATTAAAACACCCGTTCTTGCTGAGGACATTTCTTCGCAAAAAGATATGATTTCATCAATTTCATTGGCGGTTTGAATAAAATCGGATCTGAATAATTTGAGGTTTTTTAAAAAACCTTTTTTAGACCCAAGACTCGTCGAGCCCAGCATCAACAAAAATTTTCTGATTTCCTGTTGAAAAACAATGATCAAGGCAATAAAACCCCCACCTAAGAATTTTCCCAAGATATCGCTTAACAATCCCATTTGAAGTGCCTCAGTTAATTTCCAGATCAGATAGATCATGGCAATGCCTAAAAAAATATTAAAAGCCGCGGTACCCCGAATAAGTCTGTAGATATAAAAAAGAAGCACAGCCACCAAAACGATGTCCAGTATATCTAAAAATCGCAGGTTTAAAAAGTCGAAAAATTCCAAATTTACTTGTTTTTGTAAATGTAATAATTATTCTTTTGAGAAGATCATTTGATCCTTTTTAGCCTCGATTTTATATTTTTTAAGTGTAGTTAATACGTAGAGGTAATCATTATAAAAAGTATTTTGACAAAATGTAAGCCAAATTTCATTTTTAGTTTCACTCAATTCTGTACAGATTTGACCCAAAGCGGCCAGCTCAAAAGTATTTCCCATGTATGAAATTTGATTATCACAAATTAGCAATACTGCTTCCTCATTTTTATGGAGTTTCTCATCCATATTAAATTTTATACCTGTAAAGTCGTAAAGCGAAAATTCTTGATTTAGCGTATCTGCATAACTAAAATACTGATGCATTCCCTCTTTTTTGTGAATAGAATTTGCATTTATTTTTTCTTGAATTTCATGTAAAGGTTCGATTATATGTTTGAGCTTTAGTTTTTTATCAATATTAAAAATGAGGTGGGTGTTTGTAATTTTATTCTTATTGTTCACCTTCGCGACTGTATCATTTCCTTTTACTTCAAAGAAGAACCAAATTTGAGAAGTATTATAGAGGTCTGTTGTACCCTTTTCAGACAATGTAGGCAATTCAACTGATTGTTGCTTACAAGCCAATAAACTCAAGAAAAGCAAGGGTAAAAAATAATTACGCATCGTATTTTTGACATATTTTAATTGTTTCAACTGCTTCTTTTACATCATGTACGCGTAATATACTTGCACCATTTATCAGTGCCAAAGTATTGGCAACGGTTGTAGCATTCAATGCCTCACTTGCATCAATGCCCAGGGGTTTATATAACATCGATTTACGCGAAATACCCACCAACATTGGCACTCCAACCATAGTAAATACCGATAAATTTTTGAGTAGTAAAAAATTTTGTTCTGAGGTTTTGCCAAATCCAAATCCTACATCAATGATCAAATCGTTCAGTTGCAATTCTCTTAATGCTACTATTTTTCGCGAGAAATAAAGAATTATTTCCTGGAGAATGTCTTCATATTGGGTTAGTTTTTGCATAGTCTGCGGTGAACCCGGCATGTGCATCATAATATAGGGTACTTGTAAATCTGCTACAGTTCTAAACATTTGTTCATCTAAATTCCCCGCAGAAATATCGTTTATAAGAGCAGCACCTGAATCAATGGCCTGCCTCGCTATAGAACTTCTAAAAGTATCTACTGAGATGAGTGTATCGGGAAAATGTTTCAAAACTAAATTTATTCCGTGTAAAACGCGATCCAGTTCCTCTTGTTCAGGTATATGCGCAGCACCGGGCCTTGAAGAATAACCCCCTATATCTATAAAAGTGGCTCCTTCGCTAAGCATTTTTTCTACTTTTTCTAAAATAGTTTGATCTGATGTGTATTTTCCGCCATCAAAGAAAGAATCCGGGGTTAAATTCAGTATTCCCATTACTTTGGGCTGAGATAGATCGATCAGTTTTCCTTTGCAATTGATGGTCGACATTAGTTCATTTTTTATTGATCCGTACCAGTTTTGAATTATGGAATGTTCTAAACCAGATGAGATGGTAAAAATAGCGATTAAGACATTTAATTACCTAAATTTTTATAAATTCGTTTTTTAAACAATTCCTCAATTTACGAGAGCCCTTTATGGAAAAGACGTCTAAACAGTATGATGCTGTCATTAACGAGTGCAGAGAATTATTTATCAAGAAAATGAAAGATTATGGCAGTTCTTGGAGAATACTCCGGCTTCCCTCTCTGACAGATCAAATTTTTATAAAAGCACAGAGAATTAGGCAGTTACAAGAGTCGGGAATAAAAAAAGTGGAGGAAGATGAAGTTTCCGAATTTAAAGGGATTATCAATTACAGTCTAATGGCCTTGATTCAACTCAAGATTGGTGTAGCAGACCAGCCGGATCTGGGGCTGTCAGAATCTGTAGAGTTATATGATGAACAGGTGCAAATTACCAAATCCTTGATGGAAAATAAGAACCATGATTATGGAGAGGCTTGGCGGGAAATGCGTTTGAGTTCTTTAACTGATTTGATTCTACAGAAATTATTACGCGTCAAACAAATTGAGAATAACCTGGGCATAACAATTGCCTCCGAAGGGATAGATGCGAACTATCAAGATATGGTAAATTACGCTGTTTTTGCCTTGATTTTATTGTCAGAAAAAAAATCCTAGCTTTTAAAAGATGTTAAATATACTTACACAAATTATCAGGATCTTAGTTGGGATAACCTTCGTTTTTTCCGGTTTTGTAAAATTGGTTGATCCAATTGGCTCTGCCTATAAGTTTCAAGATTACTTCGCCGAAAATGTGCTCAATTTAGAGTTCTTACTTCCCTATACACTGCCTTTAGCAATTTTGTTAATCCTCGCAGAATTGATGTTAGGGGTGATGCTCCTCTTGGGTGTCGCACCAAGATTTACGGTTTGGAGTTTATTCGTGCTCACGCTTATTTTCTTATTCCTAACCTGGTATTCGGCTTATTTTGATAAGGTTACCGACTGCGGTTGCTTTGGCGATGCCATAACTTTAACACCGTGGGAAACATTCTATAAGAATATTGTTTTGATTGTTTTGATCATCTATTTAATGGTCAGAGTGTTTGAAATACAATCCATTTTAAGTCCGGCGTTTGTAAATGGCATGGCCGTAGTGATTTTATTTATTTGCTTGGGCATTATATATCATGTCTTGAGGCATTTACCTATCATTGATTTCAGACCTTATGCCATTGGCAATAATATAACTGAGGGTATGACCATTCCTGAAGGTGCTCCGGAATCTGTTTATGAAGATACATGGATCTACGAGGTAAATGGTGTTGTAAAGGAATACGCTTCAGATGAAAAGCCATGGAATATCGATGGTGCCACTTTTGTGGATAGAAAAACAAAGTTAATTAGCGAAGGCTATGTACCTCCTATACATGATTTTACGATGCAAAAGGATGGAGTAGATATTTCCGAAGAACTGTTAAAGGAAGAAAAATTACTCTTGGTAGTGATGTATAACCTGGATAAATCAAAAAAGAACGGGCTAAAGAAAGTGAAAGAATATACAGATAAAGCCATGGAAAAGGGCTATGTGGTATATGCATTCTCCGCCTCAACCGAGGAAGATTTTAATAAAGCAAAGGAAAAATACGAATGGGATTTTGACTTGCTTTTTTGTGATGAAACAACTTTAAAAACAATCATTCGCGCTAACCCGGGGATGGTAGAATTGAATAAGGGTACCATTCTGGGCAAATGGAACTTCAGAGATTTCAACGAAATAAAATTCAGATAAATGAAGGCAGTGCTTTTCGTTTTTTTGGGTGGAGGTTTGGGAAGTGTTTTTCGCTACATTCTCGGCTTAAAGTTAAATAATTTTGAGAGTGGGATTCCTTATGGAACTTTGTTGGCCAATGTTTTAGGCAGTTTAATTATAGGAGTTTTCTTTGGCTATTTAACAAAACACGGAACGTTAAATGAAAATCATACCCTATTTATAGCTACTGGTTTTTGTGGCGGATTCACTACTTTTTCTACCTTTGCCTATGAAAATTATCTCTTTTTAAAAGGGAATGATTATTTAAGCATGTTGCCTTATCTCATCCTGACTTTTGCCTTAGGAATATCTGCCGTTTTCCTGGGCTTGTACCTGGCTAAACTATTTTGATTATTTATACTTTTTGACTCCTGCTTCTATAAAAGTATTTAAATGGTTTTGCTTGGGGGGGATTGGACATGAAAATTTAGGGTTATATGCACAATAGGGATTATAAGCTTGATTAAAATCAATGGTTAATTCATCTCCTTTAGGAACTTCCAGATCAATATAACGACCTCCTTCATAACTGGACTTCCCGTTAGACATATCTGTAAAAGGCAGGAAAATATAGTTTTTATCGATGGAAGAATTCATTAAATTTTCATTTTGATAAATTTCCAGGCTATAGTTTTTTCCCTTAAGTTCAAAATTGGCAATGGCAAATAATCTGTAAATGGGGAGTCTGTCAGTCGTCGTTTGCATTTTAAATGGCTTCGCATCCTCAATTCTTTCGAGTTTTGCCTTAACCACATAAGCTGTGTCTATAGGAAAAAACGAAAGTGCAGTAAAATTAGCAAGATCATCTTCAGTAAGCGGACTCTTTGCGGAATTCTGAAAATCTTCATTCAATTTTTTTTGAAACTTTTTAATGTCTTTTACAACACTCTGTTGGGCGGACATGCTAATCACACAAAAAAATAGAATAAGACCAAAAGCTTTCATAAAATTGATTTTTTCAAAGATAATAATTTACGGTAATCTAAGCGTTCAATCTTTGCCACGCTTATTTTTCTGATGCTTTGTTTTCTATATTTGCGCTATGTTAAATGGACTCCTCAAACCCTACAAAGGCTTTTCTCGAGAAGTATGGTTTCTTGCATTGATCACTTTTGTGAACAGAGCTGGAGCGATGGTCATACCCTTTTTATCCTTGTACTTAAACAAAGATCTTGGGTTCTCTCTGGGTGAAGTGGGTTGGATCATGAGTTGTTTTGGATTTGGATCTTTACTCGGTGTTTTCATAGGAGGTAAGTTGACAGATCAAATTGGCTATTATAAGGTGATGTATAGTAGTCTATTTTTGAGTGGTTTGATTTTTTTAGTTCTTCAACTTTTTCAAAGTTTAATCGCAGTTTGCATAGGATTCTTCATCCTTTCGCTTTTTGCCGATGCATTTCGACCTGCTATCTGGGTGGCACTCAGTGCAAATAGCAGAGAAGAAAACAGAACCCGTTCGGTTACCTTAATAAGACTGGCCATTAATTTAGGTTTTTCTATAGGTCCGGCCTTGGGAGGTTTGATAATTGCAGGAATAGGTTATAGAGGATTATTTTGGGTGGATGGATTAACCTGTTTTCTCGCAGGATTACTCCTATTAAAGCTATTGGTTCCAAAGAAGGCCAAGGAATTGGATGATTTGCCTCAGCAAATCAACCAATCTCCGTATCGGGATAAACCGTATATCTTATTTTGGCTGGGGATGTTTTTGATAGGATTTTGTTTTATGCAATTTTTTGCCACTGTACCCTTATTTTTTCACGAAGTTTATGCACTTTCGGAAGACCAGATCGGATATATTTTGGCATTAAACGGTTTATTGATTTTTTTGATAGAGATGCCCATCATTCATCACTTGGTTGTTAAAAAAACAAATATGATGAACATGACAATAATAGGAGCCTTTTTATTGTTGTTGAGCTTTTTAGCGATGACCCTTCCGTTCTGGATTGGAATTCCTTTGCTGGCAATTGTTTTGATGACTTTTGGTGAAATATTAAATTTTCCTTTTTCCAACACCTATGCATTGCAAAGGGCTCAAAGAGGAAATAAAGGAGCTTATATGGCTCTTTACAGCATGAGTTTTTCAGTTGCTCATATTTTAGGACCAAATATTGGTATGCAACTCACAGAAAAATTTGAGTTTAGAACCACTTGGATTGTGATGGTTACTTTGTTGTTTATTGCCATGATCCTGTTCTTGGTAGTCAAAAGACTAGATAATTTAGCTTTAAAAAGTTAGCAAGTACAATTTTCACAAGTACAGTTGGCACAAGTGCAACCGGAACAATTTCCATTTTTACAGGCATCACAGGTACATTCACATTGTTTCATGATGGGTCATTTTAAAAAACAAAGTTAGTTATAATTTTTTGGGTGTCAATTTAGCGAGATAATCAAAGTGTTTACCCTTTTTTAGCATAGTGCATGACAGGCCTGCCTCATTTGCGTGAACTTTTAAAGTTTCAAAATCTACATAAACCCAGTCAAAAGGTTTTCCTTGTTCTAATTTATAGAACATTTCAAATACCACTTCTCCGTAGTACTGTTCACTCTTTTCCAGAAAGTATTGTTCATTTTCCACCATGTATTTTAAATCAGACGAATCTGTAATGATCTGTCCTTTTCCAGAGAGCAATGATTTTAAATGAGCTAAAAAATCGGAGAGTTTTGAGATTTTTCCGCAAATGCCAAGGCCGTTCATTAAAGCGTAAATTGTGTCGTATGTCCCTCTATTTACAGCAAAAATATCTATGGCGGTTGCTTTTCTGATTCCACGTAATTTACACACTTCAATGGCACCCGCAGAAGTGTCTATGGCATGTACATCAAAGCCCTTTTTTTGAAGGTAAAGAGCATGAATACCCGCACCACAGCCAATATCCAGAATTTTTCCCTTGGCAAATGACAAAGCGATTTGCTCGAGAAGTGGCATTTCGTCAAAATTTCTGAATAGATGAGCAACGGGTAAAATATCCTCTCCTGAAATTGATGAATAGGTAATGATATCTTCCTTGTGCCTTCCATGAAAAAAATCGAGCAAGGCTAAACCCATAATATCCGGACTATTCTTTTTGGCCAAGACTACTCATTTAAAGTATGAAACCTGATAGAACTCGATGTAAAGACTGTGTGTGTCTGGTTCACGAAATCGCTTTCATCGGCCTTGAAAATGTTTTCTACATAGGTCTGTGGATTGAGGTCGATGAGCGGAAACCAGGTACTTTGAATTTGAATTTGTAGTTTATGACCTTTTTTAAAGGTATGGTAAACATCTTGGAGTTTGATATTGACTTCAGTGGGTACATTGGGGACAAAAGGTTTTGGATGAGAAAAACTATCTCTAAACTTACCTCTCATTACTTCACTTCTCACCATTAAATGATAATTACTCATTTTTAAATGATCCTGCATTCCTTCAAAGTCTTCTGCATCAGCCGGATGAACATCAATTATCTTTACCACCCAATCTGCATCCGTACCTGTTGTAGCCACCAGTAAATTGGCCATGATATCGCCAATGATGGTAAAGTCATCCTCGAGTATATCCGTTTCATAAATCAAAACATCGGGTCTTCTTGCCGCAAATCTTTGGTCATCTGTCATATATTTTCTGGGCGTGAAAACAGTTTTTATATCCTCGCTATAAGGCACCGGTTTGGTGAGGTCACTGTAAAAATTGATTCCTTTTAAGGCAGGCTTGTTCTCTGTCAACTCCTTTTTTTCATTTAAATAAAAACGTTTTTCAGAAATATTCGACGGGGGCCATGAAGTAAATTTGTTCCAAGCTTTTTTCCCCGAATCAAAAACATAGGCTTCCGGAAGTCCGGTTTCTTTGGAGCCATTACCTTTTAAAAAATGATCAAAAAATTTAGCTTCAATTTGTTTTTGAAAATTTAATGAAATTGAATCACCGAAATAATAATTGCCTACTTTATTTTCAACAGTAGTTCTAGACCATCCGCCATGGTCCCATGGGCCAAAAACCAATGTATTGTAATTGTTCGGGTTATTTTTTTCAATAGTTTTATAGGTCTCTAGCGGTCCATAAAGGTCTTCGGCATCGAATAAACCCCCAACGACCATAGTTGCTACATGTGGTTTAATGTTTTTTAAGTGTTGAATAATCCCTTTACTCTGCCAAACACTATCGTAGTTTGGATGCTCGGTAAGTTCTTCCCAAAAGACGTCATCAATTTTTTCTTTTCCCTGAATGGCCGCCCGATCCGGCGTTTCATATTGAAAAAAGTGGTTTAAGTTTTTTAGCGGTCCTGCATCTAAAAAGAATTGATATTGGTCTTTTGTTTTTAAATCAGGCAAGCTGTACCAGGCAGAATCTGTGGGGGTGTCTTTTATCGTGCCGAAAAGAGAGGTTGCTCTGAAATAGCTTAAAAGGTAAGCCCCGTTATGATGGAAATCGTCAAAAAAGAAATCACCGATACAAGCCTGTGGTGAAGCAGCAACTAAAGCAGGATGAGCATCTAAGGTTGCATAAGTCGAATAAAATCCAGGATAGGATATTCCCCAGATCCCAACTTTCCCGTTATTATTTTGAACATTTTTGACCAACCAGTCAATCGTATCATAGGTATCACTGCTTTCATCAATATCTTTGTCATTTTTTTTATTCGGAAGATATGCCCTCATATTGTCGTAGATTCCTTCACTCATCCATCTCCCTCTTACATCTTGATAAACAACGATATAGCCATCTTTCATCAAATGCTCATTGGGTCCTATTTTCTCCTTGAACTGATCCAAACCATAAGGTTGGCAGCTATATGGCGTTCTCTGTAACAGAATAGGGTAGGTCTTTGTCGTATCTTTCGGGGTATAGATGGAAGTGAATAATGTAATCCCGTCACGCATAGGTATTGTCACTTCTTTTTTGTTATAGTTTTCCTGAACAAAATTGACAGTTTCTTGGAGAGGTTGTTTTTCTACTTTAGAACAATTTGTTAAGATAACAGATAACAAAACAACTAGAATGGAAAGTGTTTTTTTTAGCATAAATGATGGATTTTTGTTTTTGAAATGATCCTGAATTATTCGCCGATCTCACCTAATTGATAACCTTCAACATAGGCAATTTTGATATCATTTTCATGAAATACCCTTTTAACTGTGGCATAAGTCTCCCGAACAGCTTCCCAATAATTATCGGGTTCTGCATAGGGCCTTATGGCAATCATGACGTTGTGTGTATCAAAGTTTTCAATTTCAATGATGGGTTCAGGATCTTTTAGGACCGTCGGTATTTCCAGAATTGCTTCCATTAAAAGCGCTCTAACCCTCGGGAAACTTTCTGTATAGGGAACAGGAATTGTCACTGCAACTCTTCGCGTACCTATTTCAGAATAGTTCGTGAGAATCGAATCCGTAACTTTTGAATTAGGTACGATAAGCGTATTAAAATCGCGTGTAATGATTTTAGTATTAAATATGCCTATTTCATCTACTCGTCCAAAATTATCCTCAATTTTAATCCAGTCGTTTACTTTATAAGGCTTAAATGACAAAACTAAAATTCCAGAAGCAAAATTCCCCAGACTTCCTTGCAAAGCCATGCCAATGGCAAATCCGGCAGCAGCCAAAATGGCAATAAATCCGGTAAGGTCGGCTCCTATAATGGCTGCCACAATAAACAACAAGCCAATCTTGAGCAAAACATTCAGGACTGAAACAATAAAGGGAGATATGGTAGGTGAAAAGTCTGCTTTTTCGAGCAAAACCCTTACCATGTCGGTTAATTTAGCGATGATTTTAAGCCCAATCCAAATGATAATTCCGGCCAGAACCAGTTTTGGCACAAAGAAGATTATTTTTTCGATCGCGATATTCAGGAATTCATATAATTTATCCATGATGAAAAAAAGGTTTAGTTCATCTATCAAATGTAACAAATTACAGAAAAGTTTTACATATTTCTTCTGTATTGACCTCCAACTTCAAAAAGGGCATGGGTGATCTGGCCTAAGGTACAGGTCTTGGTAACCTCCATTATTTCTTCAAATAAATTCCGGTTATTCAAAGCACTTTGCTGAAGCTTTTCTATTTGCGATCTCGTTTTATCTTGTCCGTAGGTTTTCAGATGTTCTACCGTTTTTATTTGTTGTTCTTTTTCTATTTCAGTGGCCCTTATGACTTCCTGTGGCAAAATAGTTGGCGATCCTTTACTGCTCAAAAAAGTATTTACACCTATAATAGGGTAAGCCCCTGAATGTTTAAGTTCTTCGTAGTATAAACTTTCTTCTTGAATCTTAGATCGTTGGTACATAGTCTCCATAGCCCCTAAAACGCCACCTCTTTCTGTAATTCTGTCAAATTCTAAGTAAACAGCCTGCTCAACCAAATCGGTCAATTCTTCAATAATAAATGCTCCTTGCAACGGATTTTCATTTTTGGCCAGACCTAATTCATTGTTGATGATCAGTTGTATGGCCATGGCCCTTCTCACTGACTCTTCTGTTGGGGTCGTTATGGCCTCATCATAAGCATTGGTGTGCAAAGAGTTGCAATTGTCATAGATGGCATATAAGGCCTGTAGGGTAGTTCTTATATCATTAAAATCAATTTCTTGTGCATGTAAACTTCTACCCGAAGTTTGGATATGGTACTTGAGCATTTGCGCTCTTTCATTAGCCCCGTATTTCAGTTTCATGGCTTTAGACCAAATTTTTCTTGCAACTCTTCCTATAACGGCATACTCAGGGTCTAAGCCATTCGAAAAAAAGAAGGATAAATTTGGTCCAAATTTGTCGATATCCATTCCTCGACTCAAATAATACTCTACATAAGTAAACCCGTTCGAAAGGGTAAATGCAAGTTGTGAAATAGGATTGGCTCCCGCCTCCGCTATGTGATAACCGGAAATAGAAACTGAATAAAAGTTTCGAATGTTTTTTTCAATAAAATAAGCTTGTACATCACCCATGATTTTTAGGGCGAATTCAGTTGAGAAAATGCAGGTATTCTGTGCCTGGTCTTCTTTTAAAATATCGGCTTGTACAGTTCCTCTGACTTTTGAAATTGTATCGGCTTTGATCTTTTGATACATATGAATCGGTAAAACTTGATCTCCTGTTGTCCCCAATAAAAATAAGCCTAAACCATTATTTCCTTCAGGTAAATCTCCATGATAATTGGGTCTTTCGACACCTTTTTTATGGTATTCAAGAATTATTTTCGATTCAATTTCTTTTTCCAGTCCATGTTCAAAAATATATTTTTCACAAGCTTGGTCGATGGCAGTATTCAGAAAAAAACCTAATAACATAGGTGCCGGACCATTAATGGTCATTGAAACTGAGGTCATCGGATCACTAAGGTCGAACCCTGAATATAACTTCTTCATGTCATCCAAACAACAAATTGACACCCCGGAATTTCCTATTTTCCCATATATATCAGGTCTGCGGTCAGGGTCGTTTCCATAAAGGGTTACACTGTCAAATGCGGTAGAAAGTCTTTTTGCCTTAGAATCTTTACTTACATAATGAAATCTTCTATTTGTTCTTTCAGGCCCACCTTCACCGGCAAACATTCTTGTAGGGTCTTCTTCTGTTCTTTTAAAGGGATAAATTCCGGCGGTAAAAGGAAATTTTCCCGGAAAATTTTCCTGCTGTTTCCATGTCAAAATATCACCCCAAGCTTTAAATGAAGGGACTGAAATTTTTGGAATTTCTATATGAGATAATGAAGTTGTATGGGTTTTAATCTCAATTTTTTTGTCTCTTACAAAAAAATAAAAATATTCATCGCGATAGCTTTGTTTCTCTTTTTCGAAATGGTAAATTTCTTTCCAACAGGTACGACTCAAATCAAATTTTAATTTTTGAAAGCGATCTAAAAGTGATGTGCAAAGCTTCTCAGTTTCATTTTCTTTTATCTCTGTTAAGAACCTTTCATCAATTCCGTTCTCAGTTAAGTCGATTTCGAAACCTGTAAGTGCCTGAAGGGTTTGATGAATTCCAAATAATTGATTGGCGATTTTACTTTGGTCTTGTACCTGCTTATCATAGTTTTTATTACTTTCTACAATCTCAGATAAATAACGCGTTCTATGGGGTGGAATAATGTATTGCTTTTCGCTATTGTGAGCAATGTTTTTTATCGTTGATTTAAAGGCACTTTTTGTTTTTGTTTCCAGCTTTTTTAGAACTTCAACATATAAGTTTTGCGTGCCGGGATCGTTAAATTGCGAAGCGATGGTTCCAAATACAGGCATTTCATCCAAATCAGTTGTCCATAATTGATGATTCCTTTGGTATTGTTTTTTTACATCTCTCAGGGCATCCAAAGCACCCCGCTTGTCAAATTTATTTAAAGCGATTACATCGGCATAATCGATCATATCAATTTTTTCGAGTTGGGTTGCAGCGCCGTATTCCGGCGTCATTACGTATAAAGCAACATCAGCGAAATCTAATATTTCCGTATCCGATTGCCCTATACCACTTGATTCGAGTAAAATTAGATCGAAGTTAGCCGATTTCAAAACATCCAAGCCCTCACGTACATTTTTTGACAGTGCTACATTTGACTGTCGTGTGGCCATTGAGCGCATATAAACCCTTGAATTATTAATGGCGTTCATTCTAATTCTATCGCCCAACAAAGCACCGCCTGTTTTTCTTTTTGTAGGGTCAATAGAAAGGATAGCGATTTGCTTGTGTTCAAAATCATGTAAAAATCTTCTTACCAATTCATCCACCAAAGAGGATTTACCGGCTCCACCCGTACCGGTAATTCCTAACACGGGAATATTTTTATTGGTTAATTGACCTTCTACCTCTTTATATTTTTTAGGATAATTCTCCGCCAAAGTAATCATCCGGGCAATTGTTCCCGAATTATTTTTTTCGAGCTGTTTTTCCAGACCATCATTTAACTCAAGATGATCTAAAGCAAAATCAGATTTCCGAACCAGATCATTAATCATTCCTTGAAGCCCCATTACTCTTCCGTCATCGGGTGAATATATTCGGCAAATACCGTAATCCATCAATTCTTTTATTTCATGGGGCAAGATGACACCGCCGCCGCCACCAAAAATCTTGATATGGGATGCTCCTTTTTCTTTCAACAGGTCGTACATAAATTTAAAGTACTCCATATGTCCTCCCTGGTAGGAAGTCATGGCAATAGAGTTTGCATCCTCTTGTATAGCCGTATTCACTACCTCTTCAACACTTCTATCATGCCCCAAATGAATCACTTCTACACCGGTGGCCTGTATTATTCGGCGCATCACATTGATGGCAGCGTCATGACCATCGAAAAGTGAAGCGGCCGTAACAATTCGTATTTTATGTTTTGGGGTATAGGGTTTAACTGTTTCCATGTTTGAAAATTTGAAAATGCAATTTACTCAAAATTTGACCATCTTAATAGATTCAAAATCAACAACAAGATAGAAATAATGTAAAATAATGCTTAAAAAAACAGGACTTTATATGTTTTTCCAAAAAGAAGGGGTGAAAATTATTAAAACCGTAAAAAGTTCTAACCTGCCTAATAACATCAAGAAAGAAGACCACCATTTCCCTGCAGGGGGCAGACTGTCATAATTATTTACCGGACTTAATTCACCAAAGGCCGGTCCGACATTACCCAATGAGGATGCCGCCGCGCCAAGCGAAGTGATAAAATCTATCCCCATGGCACTAAAAACCAATGACCCAAAAACAAACACCACCAAATAAAGAATGAAAAAAGCCATGATATTAAATACGATGCCTCTGGTAACAGGTTTGTCGTTATAGCGCACCGGAATAATGGCATTTGGATGAATGGTTCTTTTGAATTCTAAAAATCCATTTTTGATCATGATTATGTGACGCACAATTTTTACCCCACCCGCCGTTGAACCTGCTGATGCACCGGCGAACATCATCACAAAAAACATCACGGTAAGAAATGGCGACCAAATTGTAAAATCGGCTGAGACAAAACCGGTTGTGGTAATGACAGCCAGTACCTGAAAAAGCCCATGTCTAAAAGCACTTTCCAACTCACCATAAATCATAGGATGAGCGATTAACTGAACATCTGTAGGCAGTGTGGAAACATTGGCATAGTTGTAAATTACAAAAGTAGTGATGGCGGTTAGTGTAAGTACGCCCAGCAAGTATACTTTAAACTCTTCATCACCAAAGGCTTTTCTGAACTTTCCCTTTGCTATATAATAGCTAAGAACAAAATTTGTTCCGGCAACGAACATAAAGAAAATAATGATGTATTGAATCAAGGGTTGATCATTCCAATAGGCAATACTGGCATTTTTTGTAGAAAAGCCACCGGTAGAAAGTGTGCTCATGGCATGGTTAATGGCATCAAAAAAAGTCATACCCGCCAGTTTTAAGAACAACGTTTCTATAAGGGTAAGACTCAAATATAACACCCATAACCGCTTTGCCGTATCGGTAATTCTGGGGTGTAATTTATCCGTCGAAGGACCGGGGGCCTCCGCAGCGAACATTTGCATACCACCGATGCCCAGTAACGGTAAAATTGCGATCGCCATCACTATAATTCCCATGCCGCCAATCCAATGTGTTGTACTACGCCATAATAACAGTCCCTTGGGTAATGATTCAATATCATTTAAAATACTTGCCCCGGTGGTTGTATAGCCGGACATCGTCTCAAAAAAAGCATCAGTAAAACTTGGAATATAACCGGTTATAAAATAGGGCAGGGCTCCCGAAAAAGACATGACTATCCAACCCAGCGCAACAACCAAATATCCTTCTCTCTTTTTGATCTCTTTTTTAAAACCTTTCGTTGCAAATTGAGATACCCCTCCAATGGCAATCGATAATAAACCGGAAATGAATATGCCTTTCGTCGCTTCTTCGTGATTAAAAAAACTGATTAACGCAGAAATGAGCATGAACCCACCATTAAATATGAGTAAAAAACCCATCATTTGAATGATGATCTTAATATTGAGTTTTCTAATTATTCGTTGCACTTAGTTAAAGAATTTTTCTACCTTGGGTACCACTGTTGGTAAGCAACAAACCACCACTTTATCGTCTTTTTGAATTTGAAAACCACCTAAAGGAATTAATCCTTTTTGATTTCTTACAACTCCACCAATAATTGCATCTCTCGGAAAACTCAGATCACGAATTTGCGAACGAGTAATTTTTGAGTCTTCATGAACATTAAATTCGAGGATTTCGGCTTCTACGTTGTTTAACATGGTCATTTCAAGTACTTCTCCTTTTCTGATATACCTGAATATGCTGTTCGCCGCTAGAATTTTTTTATTGATCAGTGTATCAATACCTATGTTTTTAGACAATTTAAAAAAGTCTATATTTTCTACAAGAGCAATCGTTCTTTTTACACCTTTAGATTTAGCCACCAAACAAGCCATGATATTGGTTTCAGATCTTCCGGTTACCGCAATAAAGGCATCCATCTCATCTACATTTTCTTCGGTCAACAGATCAACATCACGACCGTCTCCATAAATAACGAGTGTATCAGGTAGTTTTTCAGCAAGTGCTATCGCCTTGGATTTATCTCGTTCGATCAATTTAACATTGAAATCATTTTCGGCCAGGTCAACAGCAGTGATATAACCAATTCCGCTACCACCAAGAATCATCACGTCTTTGATTTCCTCATTAAAACTACCGGAAATTTTTTGGATTTGTTCTACACCTTCTTGTGTGGTAATGAAATATAAAATGTCTTCCCTATTAAAAACACTATCTCCCCTCGGAATAATTGTTTCCTGAGAATCTTTATGTTTGATGGCCACCGGCATAAAGTTGATTTCACCAAACATGGCAGCGGCTTCTTTTACAGTTTTTCCTTCTATCGGCGCAGTTTTTGCAATTTTCATCCCCAACATGATCAAGGCACCATTTTCAAATTCATGCGAATCTTGAAAAGCAGTATTGTCTATCAACCCTTGTATTTCTTGTGCGGCCAATTCTTCTGTAGAAATGAGTTCGTCTATGCCCAAAGTTGTAAAATCAATTTCCTCTTTATTTTCAATTAACTCGGGATTAGAAATTCGCGCAATGGTTTTTTTAGCACCTAATTGTTTGGCAATGACACAGATCGCAATATTCGTAGTTTCAGAAGAGGTAACCGCTATGAGTAGATCTGCATTACCGATATCTGCATTTTTTAAACAGGAAACGGATGTTGCATTTTGTTGAATAGTTTTGATATCGAGTCTTGTGTCGGAGTAAATCAGACGTTCTTTATTTTCGTCTATCAAAGTAATCTCGTGCGATTCGTAAGAAAGCAGTTTGGCTAAATGGTATCCAACCTCACCGGCTCCGGCAATAATGATTTTCATGAAAATCGAAAATTCAGGGATTATTAGGTACAAATGTATAGTTTTTCCTTTATATCTTTAGCATAAAAAAAAGCATGATCCTCTCAAACAAATCTTTAGGGATTAAAGAATGGAAGTCTGACGACAAGCCTCGTGAGAAATTAATGAATAAAGGAAAACTTGCTTTAAGTGATGCCGAATTACTTGCTATTTTAATTGGGTCGGGAAACAGAGAAGAAAATGCAGTGTCATTATGTCAGCGAATTTTGAGTTCAGTCAATCATAATTTGCTGGAATTAGGTAAACTGGGAATTGGCGATTTAATGAAATTCAAAGGAATTGGAGAAGCCAAGGCATTGAGTATAATGACTGCTTTAGAATTGGGAAGGAGAAGAAGGCATGAAGACGCCTTAGAAAAAACAAATATTTCTTCGAGCAAAGATGTTTTCGAATTAATGCAACCCATGATAGGCGATTTGGAAATGGAGGAATTTTGGGTTGTATTTTTGAACAATTCTAATAAAGTTTTATCGAAACAAAAGATCAGTTCCGGAGGTATTACAGGAACTGTGGTCGATGTTAGACTGGTGCTTAAGTTTGCTTTAGAATTATATGCCACCGCTATCATTCTTTGTCATAATCATCCATCGGGTGGTTTAAAACCAAGTCAAGCCGACCTCAATCTCACCCAAAAAATGTTAGATGCCGGTAAGGTTATGGATATTAAGGTTTTAGACCATTTAATAATTACCGGGAATCAATTTTATAGTTTTGCAGATGAAGGAAAAATTTGATCTGCCCGAGTTCAATAAGTATGAAACCTCAAATAAAACGTACATTTGAGCGAAAGATATAATTGTATGCTGCTTGTTTATACCCATAAAATTACCCCACGACTCACCTATATTTTCAAGCATATTTTTACCAGAATTCTCAATGTGCAGGTCAGTTTTACCCTCAAAATCGAGGAATTTATAGCACATGAAGGACTTAAAATGTCTTATGGGAGACAACAATTGGGGAATGAAATTTTTGTACGGAGTACAGACCTGTTGTTCGATCAAGGAATTGATTATTGGGATCCTCAGGTAACCCAATGGAATGATATCCCTATTTTTTTTCAGGTAGCTGCACCATCCATACTTCCTTTTGATATTTTTTCAGCGAGTTTTTATTTATTGAGCAGGTACGAAGAATATTTACCCCATGTAAAAGATGAGTTTGAACGGTTTCCGGCTTCAGAGAGTTTTGCCTATCAGCAAAAATTTATTGAAAAACCGGTGATTGATATTTGGGCCTATAAGCTGAAAGATTTGTTTCAACAAAAATTTCCGGATTATACTTTCGAAAAAAGAGAGTTTAAACTTATTTCAACCATTGATATTGATTTAGCGTATTGTTATAAATACAAAGGTTTTATAAGAAACGTAGGAGGCGTTTTAAAAGATTTTGCACAGCTTCAATTTCCTAAAATATTGGAGAGATTGTTAATTGTGTTCAATTTGAGAAAAGATCCATATGATGTATATGAAAACTTGATAGAGTTGCACAAAAATCACAATACTGAGTTGATATTTTTCTTTTTATTGAGTAATTACACCTCTTTTGATAAAAATATTTCCGTAAATAATATGCGGTTTAAGCAATTGATAAAAAGTTTGGCCGATTATGTGTCAATCGGTTTGCATCCCTCTTACTTTTCGATGAAAGATGATCAAAAAATAAAAGAAGAAAAGAAGAGATTAGATAATATTCTGAACTATCCCGTACAAAAATCGAGACATCATTTTTTGCGTATAGAGCTGCCGGAGACCTACCAATATTTGCTCGATCTGGAAATAAATGAAGACTATACCATGGGCTATGCAAAGTATTTTGGTTTTAGAGCAGGTACTTGTACGCCTTTTTATTTTTATGATTTGGATTTTGAGATCCAGACGCCACTCAAAATTTTCCCGTTTGCAGTGATGGATGGTACACTAAAAGATTACTTGAATTTTACCACCAAAAAATCATTTGACACCATTTATAAGTTAATGGATGAAGTTAAAAAAGTGGATGGAACCCTGATTACCATTTTTCATAATGAATCCTTGAGCGGAACTGGCAGATGGAAAGGTTGGAATACTAAATTTGAAGAGTTTTTAGCAAAAGCCAATGAACTTACCCAATGATAAATTTCAGATTAATTTTGCCGCAAGACAGGAAATAGATACTTCCAAATATGACAGTTGCATCGATAGCGCAAAAAACGCACTCATTTATGGTTTTAGCTGGTATTTGGATAGTGTTTGTGAAGACTGGGCTTGTTTGATTTTGAATGATTATGAAGCTGTATTTCCATTACCTCTGCGAAGGAAATATTTTGTCACCTATGTTTTCCTGCCACCATGGGTACAACAATTAGGTGTTTTTTATACCAAGCCAATTTCCGAAGAAATCTTTGAACAATTTCTAAAAAAAATACCTGGACATATTCGTTTTATAGATGTTTTTTTCAATGCACATAACAATTTTCTGGCAAATACCTTGAAGAAAAGAATGAATTATGTCAAGGACTTAAAAAGTGAAGAGAAGTTTTTGAAAGGTTATTCAAAAGGAAGGAAAAGTGCTGTAAACCAAGCAATAAAAATTGGACTAACTGCTAACTTTTTAGATCATTCCGATGATTTGATTGAGCTCCATCGAAGGTATTATGCCGGGAGTCAGTTATGTTCCGAAAAAGACCTTCAAAAGTTAACTGAATTGGTGGAAGTGCTGAAAATAAAGGGTAAGGTCGATATATTGGGTGTTTTTGACAGGAATGATCACTTCATTGGAGGAGCTGTTTTTATAAAACACGATAACCGTGTAACTTACCTGTTTTCGGCACAAAACGCTGAAGGACGGGAAAGGCAGGCTTTGTCGTTTCTGATAGATTATGCTTTACATTTTTACAGCCGGAAGTTTGAAATTTTTGATTTTGAGGGTTCTATGAATCACCGTATAGCCTCATTTTTTAAAAGTTTTGGAGTAGAAGAAGAGCCTTACTTTCATTTTCGATCTTCATTTACTCAACTTTTTCAAGAAATAGTAAAAACAAAACAATGACAGAAAAGAGCTGATCCACATGGTGATCGCTGAAGTGATAGCCGCTCCTAAAATACCTTTTCTGGGGATAAAATACAGATTCAAAAAAATATTCAGTATGACTGAAAATCCGGCTATCCAAAAATTGACCTTGGCCTTACCTAAGGCCGATAATAAATTGCCAAATAGAACTCTGAATATGATTACTGCCGATATTCCCAAGAACAAGAAGTAATAAACGTTCTTGTAGGGGATAAAATCTTCGCCAAAAAAGGCTAAAATATCATCAATAAATAAAAAATTAATGATCCAAAATAGTAGAACCACCCATAGAAAAAAAGAAAAGTATTGTTTGATGTATTGTATGGTATAATGTTTATGATCAATTTTACCGGTTAGCGCAACGAAGTCGGTGGCGATAAATGCATTCGGGAAAAGCACTAAGCTCAAAGGGATTAAGGAAAGGTATTTGTAAAAAGTTACTTGCGAAGGGTCTTGTAACAAATACCCGATCAGAAATATATCTGTAATTCCCAGTAATTGTGTAACAGAGTTAGCTAAGCCCGCGAAAAAGCTGTATTGCCAAAAATCAGTTTTCAAAAAGTTCTTTCCCCAATTTGAAGGGCTGCCTGCCGTTTTAGGCAAGTACAAAATCATTGTAAAGAATGGAGTCAATACCAGCGCAATTAAATAGCCCCAAATCCCAAAAAAATAACTACCCATGGTAACGGTTAAGATTAAAAGGAGGGCATAGGTAATTTCTATTTTGGCAAATACCTCATTTTTTCCAATAACCCGATAATAGGTTTTTATAGATTCTAAAAAGAATAAGGTGAGTATGAGGAGCGAAAGGCCAATTAAAAAAAGCCTGGAATTAGGCATGGTCGATGTTAAAGCCTCACTGAACACGAGTATAACACCAATGAGAATTAAAGAAAAAATGAATCCTTTTTTTAGAACCTCATTGAGTAAATTTAGTTGGTAGCCACTTTTTTCTTCGAGCGCTCCATAGCGCAATAAACCTTGGGCTGCACCAAATCCCGATAAGGGAATAAAAAACAAGACAATATTGAGCGCGAAAAGGAGATTGCCTAAATCCTCTTGATTTAATAGTTTTAAAGCAATCCAAGAGCTCAGGAAAGCGAGTATTTTGCCAATAACCATAGAAGAGAATACCCATGCTCCTTTTCGAGATAAAAAATTGAAGATGAATGGTTTAATTTTATCCATTGCCAAGTGCATTCATATAAATTTCAGTGAATTTTTTTGAGATGACGCTTTTCGAAAAATGATTTTTGGCGTAGAGATGCATTTTTTGTTTATCGACTTCAGGTTGATTCATCCGAGCCAAGATGGCCAGATAAAGTTCATTTTCATTCTTAGCTTCAACCAAGGTGCCGAAATCGGGAGGGAAAAATTCGTCAATTCCACCAACCGTAGAACTTACAACGGGTAAACCACAGGCAAAAGACTCAAGAATAACACAGGGCAGATTTTCATAGTTGCTGAACAAAACAAAAAGATCAGATTTTTGCATATGATCGGCTACTTTTCTTTGATCTACCTGTGGGATAAATGTGGTATGACCTTGCAGACCTAATTCTGCAATATCTCCTAAAAATTCTTTTCCTTCGCCGCCTACCATAGTAAGGTGGAAATCTACTTTTTCAGATAAAAGTTTTTGAGCCACCTTGAGTATACCCCTTATGTTTTTTTGGGTATCGTTCAAACTCGATACATGTACAATCTGAAAAACCTTATTCTCATTTTTTTTGGGCTTGAATATCTCTGTATCAACTACATTTGGGACAGTAGCAAATTTATTCCGAACACCGAACTTTCCGATCCCTATTGCGAGATCCTCAGAAACTGTAATGATTCCGTCTGCATGCTTGCCAACAAGCCGTAAAGCAAATCTTTCAAAGCGGCTTATACGAATCAAATCAGGAAAGGCGTAACCGGTAAAATGCTCCATTAAGAGCAAAGGTTTTTTACGAATTAACTTGGTCATTAGAGCGAATATGCCTATAGGAAAAATACGATTTACCTGGATCAAATCGAAATCAGGCAATGTATTGAGTTGTGTTCTGTAGGCATTCCAAAAAAGCAAAAATTTATGAAATAAGGATTTTGTTCTCGGCAGATAAACAATGATGGTTCTAACATCGTTAAGGGTTTGTTCCGAAATATATTCTTTCCTCCGACTTTCGTCTGTAACAAAATGAATACTGGTCACTTCATGTTCTAAAGCTACGGCACCGGCGTGCCTTTGAATAAAATCTCCATTAAAAGGAAAAACCGCTGAGGGGTACCAACTGTTCAAGAATAATATGTGCAGTTTTTTTTTCTTCAAAATCTTAGTCCTACTTTAGCACACCAAAGTAAGATACTTTTGGTTAAATTGAAACTGATGGAAATAAAACATGTATTTTTTGATTTAGATCATACGCTTTGGGATTTTGAAAAAAACTCCAGACTGACCTTTGCAAAGGTGTTTCAAAAACACGAAATAGGGGTGGAGATTCATGATTTTAATGAAATTTATCACCCTATTAATGAAAGGTATTGGAAGCTTTATCGAGAGGAAAAAGTGTCGAAGGCCGAACTGAGATACGGGCGGCTTAAAGAAAGCTTTGATCTTTTGAATTATCGTTTATCTGATGAAATGATCGATATTCTGGCTGTTGATTATATCGAACATCTGGCTGATTTTAACCATGTTTTTGACCATACGCATGAGTTGTTGACCTATTTATACGATCGTTACGAACTGCATATTATCACGAATGGTTTTGATGAAATTCAAGCTAGAAAAATGGAAAGTTCTAAACTTCTTCCCTTTTTTAAACATGTAATTACCAGTGAACAGGTTGGTGTTAAAAAACCAAATCCAAAAATATTTCACTATGCCTTAGAAAAGGCCGGAGCCAAACCGGAAGAAAGTATGATGTTGGGAGACAATGCCGAAGCCGACATAGAAGGGGCCAAATTAGTGGGAATGCACGCAATTCATTGCCGATTAAATGGCGAAAAAAATATCAATGGTCATATCTCGGTTAAAAGTTTGATAGAATTAAAGCGCTACTTATAGTTCTTCTTCAAGGATTTCTAAAAATATTGTTTATTTTTAGACACTAAAATTGCGACTCCCCCTATGCAAAAAAGGTTAATCTTTATTCTTTCTCTGCTATTTTCCGTTTTTTGTTTTTCACAAAATAACCAAATTTTGTATGGTTTTGACGGATTACCACAATCCTTAAGTTTGAATCCCGGAGCAGAAGTGCAAATGGAAAAACATTTCGGAATCCCTTTATTGTCAAATATTTATTTTCAAACAGGAGCTTCAAACAACGATTTTAACTATAAGAACATTTATGCGGGAACGGAAGATGATGAGGGTAATTTGAATAAACTTAGAAATATCTATCAACTCGGATTGGGTCGAAATGATTTTTTTACCGGAAATGCGGAAATGGAATTGCTCAATATTGGTTTTAGGTTGAGAAATCCGGAATATTATTTATCCTTTGGCATTAAGACAGATTCAAAATTCTATGGCAAATACCCTAAAACAACCCTGGATATGTTTTTTTATGGCGATGACATCAATCGAGATGGAGAGCCGGATCTGGGTGTTGGCAGAGATTTAAACGAATTGGTTTTTATCGGTGAATTGGTGAATGTATTTTACCTTGGGATCAATAAGAAAGTAACCGAAAACTTTACAGTTGGCGCAAAACTCAAATTTCTTTCCGGAGCAATGGATGTCAATTTTCGCAATGTTGAAGGTGTGTATAGTTTAGGTGAAAATGCGTTTGGAGATTATGTACACCGCCTTAATGGAATCAAGGCTGTATTGAACTCATACGGTACCATTGATGCAAATTATGCTTATATAGGAGATGATCCGTCTAAAATTGTTCAAGACCTATTCTTTTTGGGTGGAAACTTGGGTATAGGGTTCGATCTCGGAATATCGGGTAGATTTAATGAGAGTACTTTGTTCAGTGCCAGTTTGTTAGACCTCGATTACTTAAAATATTCTGCTGATGCACAAAATTTTTCTGTTACACAAGACTTCGATATTCAAGATGATCCTTTTTTACCTCCCTTTGAAGGTGAGCCGAGTTATTGGTTAGATTTATATGATAAGTACTATGAGAGCGGTGAGCTCCCCCTCAATAAATTGAATAAAAGCTATCAAGTACAGAGGTCTCCAAAATTATATACAGAATTGAAACGAAGAAATGAACTCATCAATTACAAAAAAAGTGGAAATTCTGTTTTTAGAAATGTTCGTTCTATTTACAATTATGACAAATATGAATTGTATGAAGAATTTGGTGTACAAACCTTTACAGAATTTCATCCGGAAAATTTGCAGTGGGGCATAACCGGGTTTTACGCCAGATCCTTGAACGAGTATTTTTCGGCGAAAATCACTTATACCGTGGACAACTTTTCCTACTATAATTTTGGCTTGGGAATTTCGACCCATTTCAATATCTTTAACTTTTTTATGGCTGCAGATAATTTGATCGGCCTTATGAATTATAAAGAAAGCAATTATCAGTCTGTGCAATTCGGATTCAACATCATTATAAAATAAAACATGCTTAAAGTAAAAATTTTCCTTATTCTATTGATCTCTTTATCGAGTATACAAGCACAAAGTGTTTTGGATGCTTATGCGTATATCATTATACCTAGAACTTTTGAAAGTTTGAAAGAAGAAGACAAATATCAGGTCAACAGCCTAACCCATTTTTTATTTGAAAAGGAAGGTTTTAAAACAATAAAAGAAGGTGATGTATTACCTGCTGATCTGGCTCAAAATCCTTGTTCGGCACTCTTTTTGTCGCTTATTGATGATTCCAATTTATTTACGACCAAAGTCAGATTTAAGTTTGATGATTGTCAAAAAAAGACAATTTTTGAATCAGAAGAAGGGAAAAGTAAAGAAAAGGATTATACAAAGAGCTACCATGAAGCCCTTCGAAATGCATTTGCCTCAGTGAAAGAATTGGATTATAAATACAATCCTGATCTGCAAAATAATAGCTCGGCAAGCAATACTCTTCCTGCAGTGGTTGCCGCGCCCGTTATGCAGACTAAGCCGGAGCCTAAGCCGGTAGTTCAACCACAGGTGCCTGTTCAACCCGAGGTAGTGGTTACGGCGATTCCTGACAATGAGCAAAAGTCTGAATCTTTTGCTCATACGTATGCTAATGAGAATATATCTTTTATGCTCATTCCAAAAGGAAATGGATACCAGGCCTATATTACAGAAAGTAAACTTGACGGATTTAAACCTGGCGAGGTAATAGGGGATTTTAAACAAACATCCTTGCCCAATGTTTTTCGTGTAGATTGGAAAAATGCTGAAGGGAGAATGGAGTCTACCACAGGTTATTTTGACGAATCGGGTCAGTTAAAGATTGACGTGAACAAAGGAGGTAAAATTGAAACAGTAGTTTTTGGAAAAAAATAGGTCAGTAACCATATTTTTTGTTCCATAATTGTTTTAAAAATGCTCTGAAACTGTTTTCGCGGGCGTTATTTCCGGGCTCATAAAGCGTTGTGCCACTTAGTTCATCAGGTAAATATTCCTGTTCGGCGAAATTCTGGTCGAAATGATGAGCATACTTGTAATTTTTACCGTAATCCAAATCTTTCATCAATTTGGTGGGGGCATTGCGCAGATGAAGCGGCACGGAAAGATCCCCCGTTTTCCGCACTAATTCCTGTGCCTTACCAATGGCCTCATAAGAAGCATTACTTTTTGGAGAATTGGCCAAATAAATAGCGCATTGGCTCAAAATTATTCTTGATTCGGGATAGCCAATTTGTGCCACGGCTTGAAATGTGTTATTGGCTAATATAAGCGCCGTTGGATTCGCATTGCCAATGTCTTCAGAAGCCAGAATAAGCATTCTCCTGGCGATAAACTTAACATCTTCTCCACCTTCTATCATTCGTGCTAACCAATACACGGCTGCATTGGGATCACTACCGCGTATAGATTTGATAAAAGCAGAGACCATATCATAATGTTGCTCACCACTTTTGTCGTATCGAGCAACATTTTTTTGTACTTTTTTAAGCACTACATCATTGGTGATTTCTATTTTGTCAGTTTCATCACTGACCAATATCTCAAAGATATTGAGCAACTTCCTCGCGTCACCTCCCGAAATTTGAATTAAAGCTTCTGTTTCTTTTAAATTGATGTTTTTCTTTTTAATGAGTTCATCCGTTTCAATTGCTCTGCGCAGGATGGCATTAAGCGCCTCTTTATCGAAGGAATTTAAAATATAGACCTGACACCTGGAAAGTAGGGCAGGGATGACCTCAAAACTTGGGTTTTCTGTCGTAGCACCAATTAAAGTGACAATACCTTTTTCAACAGCACCGAGCAGAGAATCTTGCTGCGATTTACTGAAACGATGTATTTCGTCAATAAATAAGATAGGATTTTGCGCAGTAAAAATACCTTCGTTTCGTTTAGCCGAATCGATAATTTCCCTCACTTCTTTTACGCCGGCCTGAATGGCACTAAGCTGATAAAAAGGCCTGTCAAACTTGTTGGCAATTAGATTTGCCAGCGTAGTTTTGCCAATACCCGGAGGTCCCCATAAGATCATGGAAGGAATCAGCCCCGTATTCATTTGCTTGGTTAAGATGCCGTTTTCCCCGATCAAATGAGCTTGTCCGATATATTCATCCAGTGTTTTGGGCCTTATTCTTTCAGCTAAAGGTGCATTCATATGGTAAAAATAGATATTTTAACTGTAGTTTTGAAAAGGCAATTTGGTTTAAAATTTATTATTCGTTAAGAAAAGAATGGAAAGTTCAAGAAAATTTAAATTTAGTCCTATCATTTTGGCGGTGCCCCTATATTTTGTTCTTTTTCTATGGATTGTGTATTGGTTTGAGGTGAAATTCGGTGTCAGTTTTAATAAATATGGCATTTTACCACGTGATTTCGTCGGATTGAGAGGAATCCTCTTTAGTCCGTTTATACACAAAGATGTAAACCATTTATACAATAATTCAATACCGCTCTTTTTGTTTATGCTCACCTTGTGGTTTTTTTACAGGGATTTGTCTCTTAAGATATTTGCTTATGGAATTATATGTGTGGGATTATTAACGTGGATCATTGGAAGAAAATCATACCATATTGGGGCGAGTGGAGTAGTGTATATGCTTTTTAGTTTTATTTTTTTTAGCGGTGTTTTTAGAAAGTATTACAGATTAATTGCCGTATCACTGGCCATTATTTTTCTTTACGGAAGTATGGTTTGGTATATTTTACCTATCGAAGAAAATGTATCATGGGAAGGACATCTGTCCGGTTTTTTGGTTGGATTGGTTTTTGCATGGATTTTTAGAAATGAAGGTCCTCAGAAAAGTAAATTTGAATGGGAAGATCAGCCGGAAATTATCGATGAAGAAGAGGATCGATACTGGGAAAGATCAGATCACCCGGATAATAATCAATTATAAAAACAAAAAAGGCTGCATCTGTGCAGCCTTTTTTTAACTATTAATTTTACTCAGTACT